>JBBWWE010000348.1:0-5245 GCA_050256595.1 Planctomycetota bacterium | reverse complement strand
CCAGTTCCGTTTCGTTCCAGCCGCGGTGGGGGAGCATCATCGTTGCAGATTCATCGAGGGCGACCGGATCGAGGTGGATTCCGAAACGCTCCAGTGCGGCACCGAAGGAAAGTTTCATGCCGAACACTCCGATGGAGCCGGTGATGGTTCCCTCGGTGGCATAGATCGGCTGACCGGTGCAGGTGATCCAGTATCCGCCACTGGCTGCCAGGTTGCCCATCGAATAGACCATCGGTTTCTTGCCCGCCAGATCTTCCAGTGCCAGCCTGATCACCTCGCTGGCGGTGGCAGACCCTCCTGGAGAATCGATACGGACCACAACTCCTACCACCGAATCGTTATCTGCCAGCGAGTTGATCACTTTTGCCGATGGCTCGCTGACCATTGCTCCGGGGGTTGCACTATCCCCGTCGACGATCTCTCCACTCAGATGCAAGATGGCGATGGAGTTGTCGGGGATCTTCTTCTCGCGTGTCGGAGCGAACAGTTCGGTGAAGATTTGCAGAGGGTTGATCGACCCGCGGCGTTTCTTGGCGGGACGTCTCCATTCGACCGATCCATCGATGATTCCCTCGATGGTATCTTCTAGTGCGCCGTGCTGGGCGAGGACATCGACCAATCCTGCTTCCAGCGCTTGTTTTGCCGTGAAGACTCGAATTGCCTGAAGTTCCCGGACCTGAGTTGGCGTCATTGCTCTGCCGCTAGCGATCTGGTCGACAGGAAACCGGTTCATCGATTCGAGTGTCGCCACGTAGTGCGCACGCAGATGATCGCTCATCTGTGGCAGCATGAATGGTTCGACGGCACCCTTGAACTCACCGACACGGATCACGCTCGCCTCGACCCCGAACAGATCCATGGCGTTCTTGAAATGGATCGGCATCAAAGAAGGAGAATACAGGTCCACTCCGCCTGTGTTGGTCAGCAAGATGGTGTCACAGCAGGACGCAATGGCTTCGAGCGTGGTGGTCCCGTTTTCCATCCAGGCGACGATTTTCTTGCCGCTGTCGCGACCTCGATTCAGCGCTGTACACATATCTGCGACCTGTGGCATCGAGAAACGGGCTCCTCCGGACAGATCGATCACGATGGCGTCGATCTCTTCATCAGTGAAGGCGGCCTCCATCGCTGTCATCAGTTCGGGGAAGGACCGCTGGCTTGCCATGCCGCCCATCAGCAGCGAGGTGATATCCAGAGCGGGATCGGCATCGGGCTGGTCGGACCAGCCACCCTTCAATTCGAACAGGCGTACCACGGTGGCGGCCTCCGTGTTGTTGTCATCGATGCTGACGGGAAGAGCCGGGGCGTTGACCGTAAGGGTCAGCGCTAGGAGTAGTAGGTGGACCATCAAACCTCCAGATTTCATTACTATTAGGTTTCGGGTGATCCGTGATGATAAGCGCATTTGGGGGTGAAACCAGCCAAACGATGGAGGTGGACGCGGTAGATTCGTGATGCGATGATGGTTCCTGAAAGTGAGGATCGATGCTGAAATCGATGTTGAAAATCGGAACTCTGACCCCCTCGTTGCTACTGATCGCGACGATCGCGATGGCCCAGGACGATGCGGAGATGGAGAAAAATTATCAGGAGAAGTTGCAGAAGAAGTTCGTGAAGAAGATCGAGTGGGTCACGTCTCTGGCGGAGGCACGCAAGATCGCGGAGAAGAAGGGCCTGCCGATCCTGGCCTACTTCACCCGCTCATACGCGCCGTGACCGCCTTGTAATTACATGGAGGGGGGTCCCCTTCTATCCGACTGGTGGGTCGAGGATAGCAAGCGTTTCGTTCCTTACCTGAACATCTCTGCAATGCTGGATGAAAAACCCGATCAGGGGATGCTCTCCAATTACGATCTTCGTGGTTATCCTTCTTTCATTTTTCTCGATACGGATGGGGTGCTTCTCTATGGCAAGGAACCGTACTGGCGTCCCGATTCGAAATTGTCGCTGGAGCAGGGGCTAGGCGAGGTCGAGTCCATCTTCAAACTCCGCAAGCGCGTCGAGGAGTTCCCCGAGGATCTCGTGGCCCGCGCTCAGTTGACGCTCATCGAGGGGCTTCTCAATCCCGCTCGCGCCAACATCGTTGCCATGGATGAAGCCGCAAAGGTCGATGGAGTCCCAGCTGACCTTGTTGGTAAGTGGCGTGCTTCCCGGCTCACAATCCGTTTTCTTGCCGTGTTTGAACCCTATCGGGCTGCGTACCGCCAAGGTTCTGAGGATCGAGAAGAGAAACGAACGAAGGCCATCACGGTTTGTTACCAGATGGTCAAGAACGGAGATCGCCTACCCGAAGAAAGCGAAGAGTTCCGGCCCTTCTGGGTGCTCGCTTTCGATGGTGCCATAGATGCCGGTGACGAGAAGATCGCCATCGTCTGCCTCGAGGTCTATGAAGATGCCTACGGGGTTCAGGATCGTTATTTCAAGAAGATGAAAGAAAAGTGCGAGAAGCTGGCCGAGAGGATTGAAAAGGGAGTCATTTAATCAGGAGGAGATGGGAGGAAGAAGCCCCGCTTCGCGCAGCGCATTCTCCCAGCGTGCCTTCTGGCCCGACTCGAAGCGTGCCTCGATGAAGATCCCGTCGTCGAGATACTCTTCTCGCTCTACCTTTGCCAGGGTTCGCAGCCTGGCGGCCAGATCAGAGCGCGAGTGTGGCAGTTGATATTCGCCGCGCTCTTCGCGCAACTGCGCGATTCCCAGGATGTGCTCGATGACCTTTTCCATACCGGTGCCGTCTGCGGCACTGACTGCGAAGGAATCACCATGTTCAGCGAGCAGGTGTTGTAAATCGATGAGTTGCTCGTCACCGACCTGATCCAGTTTGTTGAAGATCATCAATGTGTGGTGCTCATCGCATTCGATCCTGCTGAGGGTTCGGTTTACCGATTCGATGTCGAACTCGACCGTCAAAGACGAGGCGTCGATGATGTGCAGCAATAGGTCTGCTTCGCGCGCTTCCATCAGGGTTGCATGGAAGGAAGCGACCAGATCGTGCGGCAGCTTGCGGATGAAACCAACGGTGTCCGAGAGCAGTACGTCGAAGGGCACATCGAGATCCCACTTCCGAGTGCTGGTGTCGAGAGTCGAGAAGAGACGATTTTCTATCAGCACATCAGCGCCGGTCAGTCGTTTGAGCATCGTCGACTTTCCGGAATTGGTGTAGCCGACCAGGGCGATGCGAAAAGACCCCTCGCGAGACTTGTGCTGTGTGTGAGCCTGTTTTTCGATCTGGGCCAGGCGATTTCGCAGTACGCCGATCTTCTTCTTGATGATACGACGGTCTGTTTCTAGCTGGGTTTCCCCCGGCCCGCGGGTTCCGACCTCTCCCCCTTCCATGCGCGACAGGTGGGTCCACATCCGGGTCAGCCGCGACTGGAAGTATTGCAACTGTGCCAGTTCGACCTGGATCTTGGCCTGATGGGAGCGAGCATTGCGCGCGAAGATATCCATGATCAGTTCCGCGCGGTCGACCACTCGTAACTCGGTGGTCTCTTCGATGTTGCGACCCTGGGCCGGAGAGATGGGATCGTCGACCAGGATGACATGAGCACCGACACGCTCGGCTTCTTGCTTCAACTCCTCGAGTTTGCCACGGCCGACATAGGTTCCCGGATGGGGTCGGTTCCTCTTCTGGAGCACTGCCGAGTCGACCCGCAAGCCTGCGGTGTCGGCAAGCGCCATGATCTCGGCGACCGGATCGACCGATCCGACCTTCACCGATGGATCACCCGGCATCACGGCCTTGAGAATGACGGCGATCTCTCGATCATCATCGGAAGAGGTTGCCTGTATTCGATTATCGAAGGACTGCTTTGCCATCGAGTGGCGTTCCATCCCGGGGAATCGGTGAAAGAGGCGAGAAGCCTGACACCGGGGTCGCAAGCGGTCTCCCCGCCGAAGAGAACTCCGGCATCGGACCGTCCCAAGGTATCCGAATGGCTGTAAAGGAACCACTGCACGCGGTAGAGAAACTGATCATCGACACGACCGACTGGGCAAGGCGGATCTGTTGGTTACGATCCCGGTGTCTCGATCGCACTCTCAGGAGAGGAACCCTTGTCGCCTTCACGGATCTTCACCCGAGATCATCATTCGCGCCGCATAGGGTGGCTCGACGGGATTCCCCGTCATCAAGATGAACTTCTTTGTTTCCCCGGGGTCGAGATCCTGCAATCCAGACCGCAGCGAACGGTGTTGAGGATCCCACCGTCGCCGTCGCGCCCGACCCTCATCGCAAAAATCCACCGCGAACGTGATCTCGCGGCGCGAATCAGGCGTTTTCTGGGCTGGGGCAGGGCTCGAATGGAATGGAACAACCTGGTGCGGGCAGAACAAGGAGGCGCATCGGTGCCGCGACCGGTGGCCCTTGAACAACACGGTGATCACGACATCGTCTTCATCAATTTCCTGCTCGATACTGAAGTGTTTCCCCAGCACCTCGAGCGTTACCAGGGACATCAACGAGTGGCGATGCTGAGAGTGCTGGGACGGTGGATCGCCAGCATCGTGCGGGCAGGAGTTGATGCCCACGACATCCATACCGGCAATATCCTGGTGCGTGGGGTCGAACCCAGTTCGATGAGCCTGTGGCTCATCGATTTGCACGATGCACGCGTCGGATTCGGAGTTCCGGCGCATCGGTGCCGAGCGATGGTACAGCAGGTGGCCAGCGCCCTCGGTGGCGCACGAGCGGCCGTCGATGTGCAGCATTTTCTGGAGGGATGGGCCTACGGAGCCAGAGCCCTCGGTGTCGATGCGACGTGGGCTCGTGGTGCCGATCAGCACACCGATGACATCGACTGGGCCGAGGTCGAACCGGAACGAATGACAGAGACGCTGCATCAGGCGGAGCGAGCCGAGATCCGCCGTCGTCGCCGTCACATCTCCCGGGGACTTCGAAATCCGGTTTACCACCATCGCGACTGGCGGGGTGTCGAGACGGTCCAGGCCAATCAGATCGATTCGGATGGAATATTGCAGGTCCGTAGACAGAAGGGTCGGGGTGGTCTGCTCGGCTGGCTGCGATCACGCCCAACGACCCCGCGGGCATCGTGGTTTGGTGATCGAGTCCGCCAGACGGTGTGGCGTTGCTTACCGCGGGCAGCACTTTTCATCGAACGGTGTCGTGGCGAGGAAATCGTCGTCGAGAAGCAACCGGGAACCATGACACTCGCGACCTTCTCGAGACAGTCGTCACTTCGCATGCGGGGGTTGCTGGAGCCGCTGCTCGAGACTCTTCACCGCTATC
>JBBWWE010000347.1:0-2355 GCA_050256595.1 Planctomycetota bacterium | reverse complement strand
GGACTGGCTCTCTTCACCATCAGTTTACTGCTGCTCGTTTCGGGTCTTCTGCTGATGCGCCTCGAGGGAATCGTCGAGGTTCGATCTGAACTATGGAGATCGATCTTCTATGTTGCGCACGTCGCGACCCCGCTGCTGGCAGGTTGGCTGTTCGTCCTGCATCGGCTGGCTGGGCCCCAGATCCACTGGTCGACCGGAGTCATGTGGAGCGTCGTGGCACTTCTTTTCACCGGAGGAATGCTCCTCTGGCACCAGAACTCGGGACAGGAAGGGGCTTCCCCCTCTCAGGGTGATAAATACTTCGAACCCTCCCTGGCTCGGACCACCGACGGTAAGTTCATCTCTCATGATCGGCTGATGCGAGAGGACACCTGTCTCGAATGTCACCCAACCGCCCATGCGTTATGGAGTCAATCTGCACATCGTTTCAGTTCCTTCAATAATCCCGCCTACCTCGCCAGCGTCCGAAATACCCGGGAGGTTCTTCTGGCCCGAGATGGCAACGTACACGCTGCTCGTTTTTGTGCTGGGTGTCACGACCCGGTCCCATTCTTCAGCGGTTCCTTCGACGATCCAACCTATGACGATGTCAATGATCCCACATCACAGGCAGGCATCACCTGTACGGTGTGCCACGCGATAGAAGCGATCCCAGGTCCGCGCGGAAATTCTGAGTTCCTGATCGGTCAACCGGACCTCTATCCTTTTGCATTGAGTGACTCTCCGCTGCTCACTTTCATCAACCGGCAACTGATCAAGGCGAAGCCCGCCTTTCACAAAAAAACCTATCTGAAGCCGCTCCATCAATCCGCCGAGTTCTGCAGCACCTGTCACAAGGTCCACATTCCAGAGGAACTCAATCACTACCGATTTTTGCGAGGACAGAATCACTACGACTCGTGGCTATTGAGTGGCGTTAGCGGCCACGGAGTGGCTTCCTTCTATTACCCGCCCAAGGCACAGACAAACTGCAACGGTTGCCACATGCCACTGGTCCCGAGCGATGACTTCGCGGCCCGTGATTTCGACGGCTCAGGCGTACTTAGCATCCATGACCATCTGTTCCCGGGAGCCAATACCGCCATGAAATCGATGGTCGGCACTTCCCAGGACTCCCTGGAGATCCACAGGAAATTTCTCGAGGGCTCATTGCGTGTTGATATCTTCGGAATCCGTAGGGGCGAGGATGTCGATGCTCCTCTCGAAGCTCCCATCGGCCCCAAAATACCCACCCTCCAGCCGGGAGAGACAGTTCTGCTAGAAACAGTGCTGCGGACAATGGGGATGGGACATCACTTCACGCAGGGCACTGTGGATTCGAATCAAGTCTGGGTCGAAGTCGATGTCACTCTCAATGGTGAGACCATCGGTACCAGTGGCAGCCAGGATGAAATAGGGGTGGTAGATCCCTGGTCGCATTTCGTCAATGCCCTCGTTTTGAGTCGAGATGGAAACAGAATCGACCAACGAAACGTCGAGGACATCTTTGTCGCCCTTTACAATCACCAGATCCCCCCGGGTGCAGCGGATAGTCTTCACTACCGATTGCAGGTTCCTGACGACGCCACCGGAGAGATCACGGTCAAGATTCGCACGCTCTACAGAAAATTCGATACCCATTTCCTGCACATCTTTCGCCCTCCCCCCCCCGGAGATCCCGGATATAACGACCTTCCCATTGTGACCCTGGGAGAAGACGCCGTCACCTTCCCCATCGGAAACGGAACAGGTAACGCTGCCGAGGATCAACATCCTCTGTGGATGCGCTGGAATGACTACGGGATCGGTTTACTGCGAAAGGGTGGAATGGGTGCAGTGCGAGGCGAACTGGTCTCGGCCATCTCCGCATTCAACGAGGTCACTCAACTTGGCCGCGCCGATGGGGATATCAACCGGGCACGTGCACACATGCGTTCAGGACGTATCGATGAGGCTGCAAAAGCACTGGCAACGGCAGCTCAACATGATCCGCCTCCGTATCCCTGGACCCTTGACTGGTTCAGTGCACGTGTGAATCGAGAAAACGGGCACTACGAGGAGGCTCTCACCTCCTTGACCAAGCTAGTCGAAACCCACTACCAGCAAGCCCGGGAGCGTGGATTCGATTTTTCCAGAGATGTTCGGCTACTGAACGAACTGGGAACAGTCCACTTCGCTCTCGCCAGACGCCTCGACGGGGAGCAGGCCCATCCCGGTTTACAGGAGGCAAACTCCTGGTTTGAAAAGACCCTCGTCGAAGATCCGGAGAATATCACCGCCCACTGGAACCTTGCCCAGATTCAGGATCTGCTCGGCAACTCCGATCGCGCCGCACAGCATCGACTGCTACACGGCACCTACAAACCCGATGACTCG
>JBBWWE010000346.1:0-2040 GCA_050256595.1 Planctomycetota bacterium | reverse complement strand
GCTTGCCGGTTCGTTTTCCGAATCCATCGTCGGCGGTTGGCTTCCTCCGAAAGGTACCGCAGAGGAGTTCCCGTCCGGATTCACCATCAGTAGCGCCAAACACCCCAATCGTCGCGGTGCGGAAAAGATCTTCGGTTCCAGGGTCTTCGGCAAGGATGGCAATGAGCTACTCGAAGCTCTCAACTCCAAGAGCGTCTCGACCTTGATCGCCTTCTGCGGCGGGCCGTCGGAGCAAGGTCCGGGTCCGAAATGGAGCGATGCGATTCGAAAAGCACGAAAACGAATCGTCTTCTCGGTGATGGACGGAGACTGGCTCAAGGGCGCATCACTGGTGCTGCCGGCCACCGCTCCACTGGAAAAGGAAGGGACCTGGATCAATGAGGACGGCCGCCTCCAGCGAATCCGTTCATGCTGGAAACCAGGCGAAGAGATGTTCTCGCCAGAACTGGTCCGACTGCAGGAGTTGCAGATCTCCCGCGGACTCCGGACTCGCTCCCTTTCGGCTGCCGGAGTCTTCAGAGACCTGGCAGAAAACAGCAAACCATTTTCCAGCCATAGTCATAGCGCACTGGGTGAGGGCGGACTCCCACTGACGAACAGTCGCACCCCGGTCAGCACGAAGGGCAGGTCTCGATGACGAGCACCGACCCTGTCTTCTGGTCCTTCACCATGGCTGTACTGAAAGCGGTCATCATCTTTGCCGTGGTCCTGCACATCGTTCCTGGGCTGGTCTATTTCGAACGCAGGATCAGCGCATGGATCCAGGACAGGATCGGTCCCAATCGAGTCGGACCGGTCGGCCTCCTGCAACCGGTCGCCGATGTCATCAAACTGGCATTCAAGGAAGACCTGACCCCTCAGGGAGCAGACAAGTGGATCTACCGACTGGCTCCTTTTCTCGTCTACGCACCGGCAATCCTGGCCTTCGCGGTGATCCCGGTAGGGATGGATCTGCAGGTCGCATCGTTCGGCGTGGGAGTGATTTTCCTGCTGACCATCTCTAGTTTTTCGGTCTACGGGCTAGCCTTCGGTGGCTGGGCATCCAACAACAAGTATTCACTGCTCGGGGGCCTGCGTGCCTCGGCGCAGATGATCAGTTACGAGGTCGCGATGGGGCTCTCCATCATCGCGATCTTGATGACCGCGCAGACCGTCGATCTAAACGAGATCATCCGCCAGCAATGGGGAGCCACGACACTGGGGCTGCTGGAGTGGAACCTGTTCCAGCAACCGATCGCTGCCGTCATTTTCCTGGTTGCTGCGTTTGCCGAAACCAACCGATTGCCATTTGATCTTCCAGAGTGCGAAGCAGAGTTGATAGGCGGTTTTCACACCGAGTACAGCGGTCTGAAATTTGCCACCTTCTTCATGGGTGAGTACATTGCGATGATCACGATGTCCGGTTTGATGGTCACCATGTTCCTGGGTGGCTGGAGCCTGCCTTGGATCGAAATCCCGACCTCCCCCACCTTCGGAGATGTGGCACTGAGCGTTGTCATCTTCACCATCAAATTGATGCTGTTACTGTTTTTCTACATCTGGGTTCGCTGGACCTTGCCGAGGTTCCGTTACGATCAGTTGATGAACATCGGCTGGAAGGTGTTCATACCCGTTTCGCTGGTGAACCTGGGGCTGACCGCGGTTTCCGGCGTGATGGGCTGGAACTGGCTGATCCCGTTGCCGTGGTAATAAGAGAGCAAGAACGGAGTTCGCATGGCTACTCATGATGATGCCAGCGAGAAACAACAAGAACCCCGCACAGGGACCACCGAACCGCGCCAGAAGGCCAGTTTCGCTGTGCCCGTTGTCAAGGGGCTCGCCAACACCCTGGCTCATATCCTGCGCCGGGAACCGAACACCATCCACTACCCGGAGGAGAAGAGAACTCCCTACCCCGGCTACCGTGGAGAACACAGATTGAAAAGAGATGAGCTCGGTCGCGAGAAATGCACGGCTTGCTTCCTGTGCGCCACGGCCTGTCCAGCGTTCTGCATCGAGATCGTCGCCGAAGAAGCACCCTGGGGTGATCGAGAGAAGAGA
>JBBWWE010000345.1:0-5958 GCA_050256595.1 Planctomycetota bacterium | reverse complement strand
GGCTTTCTTTGCGGCGGCTATCTTTGCGGCGACTTTCTTTGCAGCGGCTATCTTTTCGGCGGCTTTCTTTGCGGCGGCTTTCTTTGCGGCGGCTTTCTTATCAGCAGCTTTCTTTTCGGCGGCTTTCTTTTGAGCGACTTTCTTGGCGGCAGCCTTCTTTGCGGCGGCTTCCTGTGCGGCAGCTTTCCTGGCCGCTTCCTTGGCCGCTTTCGCTGCTTTTATAGCTGCTTCTTTTTCTTTGACAGCTCGTTTTCGTGCGGCTTCTTCGATGGCTGGATCGGGATGAAGTCGTGCTTCTTCGTGAAGAGCGAGAACAGTATGGATGACCGACAGATTCCCGAGTTGGTCGTATAGTAGACGCTGTCTCTGTACTGAACTCTGGGCCGAGGTGACCAGTCCGGCACGGATCAAGCCTCCTTGAGCCCAGGACTCAAGTGGTACTATCTGCTGGTTTTTAATATGGGCCAGCACCAATTGCTTCGCCAGATCGGGGAGAGAAGGAGACCGCTTGAAGAACTCCTTGGTTTCCGAAATCGAATTTTCGCGAATGAACTCCATGCTCAACTGATGACATCGTTGGAATAACGTTGCGAGCATATCCTTGAGTTGCATGGCGAGTTGCAGAGGATCGTTTGCCTTGGGAAAGACTGCGGCCACTTCGGCAGCTGAAGAGATACGGACTTCGTTCCAGTCCACGAACTGGGTACGGAACAAATCCCATGCTTTCAGCACATCCGAGAGCGGCATCGAGGCGGTCAAGGCGCCGAGTATGACCGTCTCCATTACATCAAGATCATCAATTTCATGAAGGGTACTGTGTTGTCGATAAGCCTTCTTGACGATCTCCTGAAGAGAAGGATTCGTGCCGGAGGCTGTATTATTGGTGACCGTACCAGAGTTCATCGACATCTGGATTCCTTCCAGAAAGGGTCTCCAGAGACCCTAGGTTCGTCCTGGGAATGGGCACATCTGTCCGCAAACAGCGGAAATTCACGAATCCCGGAGTTTTAAGGGAAACTCCGAGTTCTGACAGGAGCCCCTAGATTCAACCGGTGCCTTCGAGTGATGCGGGATTCTATCGGCGAGAAAGGGAAGGGGCAACGCGAACACCGCTAATCAGGGGGTGTAGAGACGGAATACTTCGAAGAATCCCCCTCGCTGGGGTGTCCATCGCCCTCTCCTCTGTGCAGTGCGATCAATTCCGCAGCGATCGAGATGGCGATCTCTTCTGGAGTGCGAGAACCGATGGGAATCCCAACCGGAGCCCTGATCTTGTCGAGGTCTGCCGGGGACACTCCCGATTCACGCAGGTTCTTGAGGATGGCTCCGATCTTTCCCCGGCTACCGATCAGGCCGATGTAACCGGCACAGGTCTTGATGGCTCGAGAAAGGGCCAATTCGTCATGCTGGTGGCCTCGCGTGACCACCACGATGCAGGAGTTTCCCGTCACGGAGACTCCATCGAGGCATTCCCGGAAGTCTTTGCAGAGCACCTCATCGGCGAGTGGAAATCGTTCAGGATGAGCGAAATCAGCCCGGTCATCGATGACCGTGATTCGCCAGTCGAGAGTCGATAGGACTTTGACCATGGCAGTGGCAATGTGACCACCTCCCAGGATGATGACAGAGGGGGCACCAATCGGCTCTACATACACCTCGAACTCTCCTCCGCACAGCAGTCCAGTCTCGGCTACTGTCGCTGCCGTCAGGCGAAACGATTCTCTCCTGGCCGTGCCTGAGGCCATCACTTCCATCGAAATACGCCATATATCGGCCTCGGTACAGCCGCCGCCGACGGTTCCGACAGTGGATCCGTCATCCCGGACCAGCATCTTGGCACCCTCTTTGCCCGGGGTGGATCCGGTGGTGGAGATGATGGTCGCCAGAGCGGCTCTCTGACCCGTTTCCATGATCCGGGCGGCTTCGCGCAAAACCTCCAACAAGGCGTAATTCCTTCCAGATCTACCCACCAGGACCGTCATCGACGGTAGCAGAGTAGGGCTCCTCTCGCCACCCGAGGGGTGCATTCCGGATCTGCGTGATATTCTTCTTTGCAGGAGGATCACCTTCCTGCGCCCAGGCCCAGGAAGAAGGTACGGATGCCTCGCTCTCTTCTCTCCAAGAGACCCGGTGAGTGGCTGCTGCCACCGGATCCGGGAGAGTCTCGGCTTCTACTCGATCTATTTCCAGATCCGTTGATCGTGGCAAGGGGGCCGCGTCGGAAGATTATCGCGATCAACCGAGCATGTCAGTCGTTACTGGCTTGCCCTGAGGCGGAAGATTTCCGAGATCGCGAACTGACCGGTTTTTTCCATGAAGAGGATCAGCATCGACTGCTTTCACTGGGCGGTGATGGTGAGGCGGATCCGACACCTATCCTCATGAAAATACGTCATGAGGATCATTGGCGTCCGG
The DNA here is from genome assembly GCA_050256595.1 of Planctomycetota bacterium. Lineage (GTDB taxonomy): Bacteria > Planctomycetota > UBA8108 > UBA1146 > UBA1146 > UBA1146. The sequence continues at coordinate 3,543 of JBBWWE010000345.1, read as the reverse complement.
TTGCCGTGATGGGTGGGCGCCGGGTGAGTCCGAAGGGTGACGAACGATGGGTCTACCGGATTCAAGTTCTTGAAGAGAGCGGTGCTGATCTCGAACAGGAGATGGAACAGCAGAAAAAAAGGGCCAGTGATGCGGTCCGGACCTCCTTACGCATCTTTCATCTGACAGAAAAGATACGTACAGCGCCACGTCTTTCTACACTCCTGATCGGAGTCCGGAACGAAGTCGATTTCTTTCAACGTGCTGGAAACTTGCTCTGCTCGGAGGGTCTTGGATATCGAGATGTGAGAATCTGGAGTTACAACGGTCACAAGAAAGAACTGGCCTGGTGTAGCGATCCAGACACGTTGGGAAATGTTGTAGCCAGCAGCGATGATCCTGGAATCAGGCAGTTGCCACTGGTGGTGGGAGATGGCGTTTCAGGAGGATTGCTCGAGCTCAAGATCGATCCAAGAGAATTGAAACTGCTCGAAGAAGCACCCCTGTTGATGGAGTGGCATGAGGAAGTTCTTGGAACCATAGGGGAAATCCTCGCCCTCACATTGCAGAATCTAAGACTGCACTCCCAGCTCGAAGAGCAGGCCCTGCTCGATCCATTGACCGGAATCGCCAATCGACTCTATCTCGGTTCTCAACTCGAAAAGGAAGTCAGTCGAGCCACCCGTGATGAAGGGGATCTCGGCCTTCTGTTTGCGGATCTCGATGGCTTCAAGGGTATAAACGACGTTCTTGGCCACATGGTGGGAGACGAACTACTCTGCGAGGTGTCGGCCCTGTTCACCAATTTCTTCCGGGAGAGTGATCACGTTTGTCGTTATGGCGGAGACGAGTTTGTGGTGTTGCTACCCGGATCAAACCTACAGGATATGGAACTCAAAGGGCGAGATCTTCTCAAGCAGTTCAGGAACCATCGGTTTCTGGATGGGCGAGCTAGAGAAGTCTCGGAGTTGTCGCTATCGGTGGGGGTGACCGCGCTGCGAGATGGTGTTACCGGTGAAGACTTACTTGATGAAGCGGATGCGGCTCTATATCGCGCCAAGAGGGGTGGACGTGATCGGCTCGTAGTGGTCAGACCCGATGAGGTTGAAGGATCCTAGTCCTGATCCTGTGTGGGATTTCCGTTTTCCTCACTTTGATTTCCTGCGAGGTCTGCTTGAGATCGGGACTCACGCTCCTGCGCAGCACATTCATCCTCTTGCCTCGCGAGTCTGATCTTCTCTTCGATCTCCATGGTTCGTTGGATACTCTCATCGAGGATGAAACGAAGAACTGGAGTTTCTCGTAATCGGACTCTGGATGTCAGCAGCGACTGTATCTTTCCACGAGCTGCTTCGAGGCCTCTCATGGTGGTACGCTGCTTGGCCTCGTTTCCCATGATGGAGACATAAATCTTGCACTCCTTGAGATCTACGGTCGGTTCGACGGCCTGTACCGTGACAAATCCGATACGAGGATCTTTCAGATCGGATTGAAGGATACGGGAGATCTCTTCACGGATCAGACTTGAGATGCGAGATCGTCGGAGCGGTTTCATGGGTTATTCCGAAAGGGTTTCCGATTCATCGAATTTCCTGCTGGTCTCGGTGACCTTGATACTCTCGATGATGTCTCCCGGTTTGACATCGTTATATCCCTGGATCACAACACCGCACTCGAAGCCTTCGCGAACTTCCTTGATGTCATCCTTGACACGTTTGAGTGAAGCGAGTTTTCCTTCGTGGACCACGATTCCATCTCTGGTGAGTCGGACCTTGTCATTTCTGGTGAGGACTCCAGTTCGTCCGATGCAACCGGCGATGTTCCCGAGTTTGGAGGATCTGAAGAGTTGCAGGATTTCCACCGAGCCCTGCACCTCTTCAGTGACATCAGGTGAGAGCATTCCTTCAAGCGCAAGGCGGGTTTCATCGAGGACCTCGTAGATGACCTGGTAGGTTCGAATCTCGACGCCTTTTACTTCTGCTTCGTTACGGGCACGGTCAGAAGCTGTTACGTGGAAACCGATCACGATCGCACTGGAAGCATCTGCGAGCAGGACATCAGATTCAGAAATTTCCCCGACCCCGGCTCGAATCACACGTACAGCGACCTCTTCGGTTTTCATGTTGGAGAGTTCGTTCTTCAGGACGTCGAGGGTGCCCTTTACATCGCTTTTGAGAACAACGTTGATCTCTTTCACCTTGGCCTGATCGATGGTGTCGAAGAGCCCTTCGAGTGTGACTTTTTGTCGTTCAGCACGGTCTGCCTTCGCTTTTGCTTCCTGTCGTTCCTCAGCAATCTGCTTGGCCTTGGCTGCGTCATCGAGTGCGTAAAGTCTGTCCCCTGCTTCGGGAAGATCGTTGAGACCGGTGATTTCCACCGGTGTCGAGGGGGGCGCACTTTCCAGGTCTTCTCCGGTGGTTGATCGAAGGGTTTTGATCTTGCCATAGGCTGGGCCACACACCACGGCGTCTCCACGACGGAGGGTTCCGTCCTGAATCAAGGCGGTGATGACATTTCCCTGGCCAGTACTGGCTCGTGAATCGAGCACCGTCCCGATGGCGTTCTTCTGTGGATTTGCCTTGAGTTCGAGAAGTTCCGATTCGAGAGAAAGGTGTTCGAGCAACTCGTCGATGCCCTCACCTGTGATTCCCGAGACCGATAGCATCTCCGTTGTGCCGCCCCATTCGACCGGTGACAGTTCGAGTTCTGCAAGTCGAGCCTTTACCTTGTCCGGGTTGGCTCCAGGGCGGTCGATTTTGTTGATGGCGACCACGATGGGAACCTCCGCCGCTCGGGCGTGTTCGATCGCTTCCTCGGTCTGAGGCATGGGACCATCGTCTGCAGCAACCACCAGCACTACCACGTCCGTCACATTGGCACCTCGAGCTCGCATACTGGTGAACGCACGGTGACCCGGAGTATCGACGAACACCACGTGAGCGTCGCCTTTGTCGACGCGGTAAGCACTCATGTGCTGCGTGATGCCCCCTGATTCTGATTTGGTGATGGAACTCGTTCGAATCTTGTCGAGAAGGGTTGTTTTTCCATGGTCAACGTGACCCATCAGGGTGACCACCGGGGCTCTCAGCATCAGATCATCATCCGAGTCTTCGAACTTCTCCAGTTCTTCTAGAGAGGATTGGAGAGCATGTGGTTCTTCGAGGATGATTTCGCAATTGATCTCCACGGAGAGGATATCGGTGATCTCTTCAGTGAGCGGAGAATTGACATTGGCTAACTTGCCGTGATTCATCAATTTCTTCAGCAGTGCGGCTTGCTTGACCCCGAGAGCAAGAGACAGATCCTTGATGGACGCGGGTTCTTCCAGGGTGACACTTTCTGGCAAATCATCCGGAATGACATCTTGCTGCATCCGCCTTCTTGTGAAGTCTGATTCCTGGCGTCGTGGGCGGCTCCCTGGGCGTCCTCGTCCTCTACCACCGGGACCTCCTCTTCCCGGTGGTCCAGATCGTCTCGGTGGGCCACCAGTGGTGTCGGTTCCAGGGAAGACCATGACCTTTTTGCCAGTTTGAGGAATTCTCGCAGGTGGGGTGCCGGTTGCTG
>JBBWWE010000344.1:0-2986 GCA_050256595.1 Planctomycetota bacterium | reverse complement strand
TCTATCCGTTCGTTCGCCCGGAATTGAAGGAACACGATCCGCAATTTCACGCGATCCTCGAAAAGATCTGGGGAAGACCCTGAAATGACATCTGTACTACTGATCTCACTGCTCATGCAACTCGCTGTAGACCAACATCAGTCGGTGCAGTCTGCCCATCCTCTCGAAGCCTCATTGAAGGAACTGCCTCCTGAACCAGAGATCGAACTGGATGATCGCAAGGACTGGTTACTGGACCCCTCGCAGTACCTTGCAGGTATCTATCGCAACGAGAAGAGCAACGAGATCGTGATCTCCAACGGTCTGATACGACGTACTTTCCGCATCTCGCCCAATCTCGCGACAATTGGCCTAGAGAACCTGGCCACGGGAGAATCGATTCTTCGATCGGTCCGGCCCGAAGCTCAAGTCGTGATCGACGGAACCACTTTCGACATTGGTGGTCTGAAGGGACAGCCGAATCATGCATTCCTGAGAGAAGAGTGGATCGATGACATGACTGCTGATCCGTCTTCCTATCAATTAGTTAACTTCGAAATTGGAAAGATCGAACAACGGCTCGCGTGGAAACAAGTCCGTCACCACGCACCTGGAGTTAAGTGGCCTCCCGCAGGAGTGGCTCTCCGCTTCGATCTGGTTGCCCCGACTCCAACAACGGGCATTGAGTCCGATGATGAACCGATACGCGTGTCGGTTCATTACGAGCTCTATGACGGCATCCCCTGCTACAGCAAATGGATTCGCGTGCACAACGAAAGTGCAAAGCCGATCACTCTGGATCATTTCACCAGCGAGATTCTTGCTGCGGTGGAACATACTTCCCGTGTTGAGGAACGAGGCGTCTATTTTCCCACTCCAAACATCCTGGTAGAAACCGATTACGCTTTCCAGGGGATGGACCCCAATACCGTATCCAGGTTTTCCGTCCACTGGGTGGAAGATCCGCTCTACACCAGCCAGGTGAGTTATGTCCGCTCCACACCATGTCTGCTTGAGGTGCGACCCACCATAGGACCCGATCAAGACATCCCTCCGGGGGACAACTTTGATTCTTTCCACGCCTTCATACTGCCCTTCGATGGAACCGACAGAGAGCGACAGGGACTTTCACACAGACGCATGTATCGCACCATCGCACCGTGGACCACCGAGAATCCATTGATGATGCACGCACGATATGCCGACTGGAATCGTATCAAACTGGCCATCGATCAGTGTGCCGAGATCGGTTTCGAGATGGTGATCATGACTTTTGGTAGTGGCTTTCAGATCGAGAACGATAGCGAGGATTACCTACAAAAAATGAAAGGGTACGCTGACTACGCCCGCTCCAAGGGCGTCGAGATCGGTGGCTACTCGCTACTCTCGAGCCGTTCCATCGGCGGCGGTAATGACATCGTTGCTCCTGCAGGAACAAAACTCACCCATGGATCGTGTCCCGCTCTGGCCAGCGCCTGGGGGCAGGATTATTTCCGTAAGCTATATCAGTTCTTTGAAAAAACCGGCATGCGGTTGCTCGAACACGATGGCTCCTATCCCGGCGACATCGATGTCACCGAGCGACTACCCCTACAAAAAGGTGAAAAGGATTCGCGCTGGGTGCAATGGAGGATCATCACCGACTTTTACAAGTGGTGCCGCGCCAACGGTGTCTACCTCAATGTGCCCGACTACTACTACCTGGCCGGATCAAATAAATGCGCGATGGGTTACCGTGAAGTGAACTGGAGTCTGCCAAGAGCACAACAGGTGATTCACACCCGACAGAACATCTACGATGGGACCTGGACCAAGAACGGATCGATGGGTTGGATGTTCGTTCCGCTCACTCAATATCACGGCGGCGGCGCTGCTGCGACGATCGAACCGTTGTCTCAACACATCGATCACTATCAGAGAATGATGATCAGCAATCTAGGTGCTGGAGTGCAAGCGTGTTACCGCGGTCCTCGTCTGTATGACAGCGATGAAACCAAGGCGATGGTCAAGAACACCGTCGATTGGTTCAAGAGACACCGAGAAATTCTCGAAGGCGACCTGATCCACCTGAAAAGACCCGATGCCAGAGACCTTGATTACTGGTTGATGGTCAACCCCAGGGCCAAGGAGAAAGGATTGTTGATGCTGTTCAATCCTCTCGACAGGGAGATCACCAGAGAACTCAGGATTCCGCTCTATTACACGGGACTCACCGGGAGCGCTAAAATGACTCATGAGGGTGGCGAATCTCGTGCGCAACAACTGACCCGCACAGGATCCATCGATCTGGAAGTCACTGTTGCCGCAGGAGGCTATTCCTGGTTCACCTTCGAATGATCTTTCCGGCAACTCCTTTCCGCGTGTTTCATAGTCACTAGAATGTATGAAGAACTATGTCGTTATTCAGGAGTCACCATGAAGTTGTGGTCCATCATCATCGGCCTGCTCGTCTTCACCGGTGTGTCCGTCTCTGCCCAGAGTCCACAATTCAGCAACCAGACCGCTAGCGCTGGTCTTGGCGGGATCACCTTCGTACCTGGCGTTTATAACCATCCCACCTACACCGGACCTGTCGTGTGCGGAGATTTTGACAGGGATGGTTGGCAGGATCTGTACGTTCCCAGTGGTGGAGGAAATGGACTTCCTGATCACCTGTTCATCAACGACGGTGATGGGACCTTCACCGACCGCGCCAGCGAATGGGGACTGAACGATGTGCACATGGGCAAGGGTGCAGCGGTCGGCGATTACAACGGTGATGGTTGGCTCGACATCTACGTCACCAGTGCCGGTAGTGGTGTTACGGGCACACCCGGAAATCATCGGCTGTACCGCAACTCCGGCAATGGAACCTTCGTCAACGTCGCTGTCAACGCGGGAGTCAATGCCACTTCCGTGAGCGAAGACGGCTTTGGCTGTTGCTTCGGAGATTACGATCTGGATGGAGATCTCGATCTGTTCGTTGCAGGATTTGCCAGCAATAACAGCGGCAACAGGCTGTTCCGCA
>JBBWWE010000343.1:0-6593 GCA_050256595.1 Planctomycetota bacterium | reverse complement strand
CGGTATCGGGGATCTCTTCCGCCGGATGCAGACCGGATTCATCCCCGGCTACTTGCTCACCTTCGGCTGCGGTGTACTGGTACTGGTGTACATCCTGCTGAACTTCCTGCGGGAAGGCGGCGCACAATGATTCCTGAAATCGCCTCCTTCAATCTGCCGATACTCAGTCTCGTGGTTCTGACGCCGGCCCTGGTCGCGCTGGTTTTGTGCCTGGTCGATCGCAATAACCGGGCATTGATCCGTCAACTGGCATTCATGGGTAGTTTCCTGACCCTGTTGTTCTCGCTCTTGATGGTCGGCAACTTCGATTCGAGCGTCGGAACGATGCAACTCGAGGAGCAACACGGCTGGATCGATTCCCTGGGGATCAGTTACCACATGGGAGTCGATGGAATCTCGATACTGCTGGTGCTCCTGACCTGTTTCACCATGCCTTTCGTGTTTCTGAGCACCTGGTCTTCCATCGGTGACCGGGTCAAGGAATTCCACATTGCATTGCTGTTACTCCAGACCGGCATGGTTGGAGCTTTCGTCTCTCTCGACCTGATCCTCTTCTACCTCTTCTACGAGGCGATGCTGATCCCGATGTATCTGATCATTGGCATCTGGGGCGGCAAGGAACGCATCTACGCGGCAATGAAATTCTTCATCTTCACCATGGTCGGTAGCCTGCTGATGTTCCTCGGGATCCTGTATCTCTATCATCATGCCGGCACTTTTGATCTTCCGGTGCTGATGCAGAAACTCAGGACCACCCATCCGCTGAGTTCTGACCAGCAGTTATGGCTGTTCCTGGCATTCACGCTCTCTTTCGCCATCAAGGTGCCACTCTTTCCCTTTCACACCTGGCTACCGGATGCACACGTTCAGGCCCCCACTGCCGGCTCCGTGGTGCTGGCAGGTGTGTTGTTGAAGATGGGAACGTACGGCCTGATGAGATTCGCCATCCCGCTATTCCCGGAAGCGGCCTTTGATTTGCAATCGATGATGTGCTGGCTTGCGATCATCGGCATCTTGTTCGGGGCTTGCATGGCACTTGTACAAAACGACATCAAGAAACTGATCGCCTACTCGTCTGTCAGCCACCTCGGATTTGTTGTGCTGGCGTGTTTCATCCCGAATCTGGAGTCTCTGACCGGTGCCATCTTGCAGATGGTCAATCATGGCCTATCGACCGGAATGCTGTTTTTGATGATCGGCATCATCTACGAGCGGCGTCATACCAGAGAACTGGCTGATTTCGGCGGGATCTCCAAGGTGATCCCGATGTTCACGATCTTCTTCATGCTGGCGGTCCTCTCCAGTATCGGCCTACCTGGACTCAATGGCTTCGTCGGCGAGTTCTTGTTGCTCTACGGCGTCTACAGTTCAGTGCCGCTGTGGGGAGTCCTGGCAAGTACTGGCGTTGTTCTTGGCGCCCTCTACATGCTGAACATGGTCAAGAAGTTCCTGTTTGGACCTCTCGTCCATGACGAGAACAAGCATCTCGCGGATCTCAACACCCGGGAATTGATCTACCTGATACCGTTCGTCGTGATGATGGTGTGGATCGGTCTTTACCCGACCCCCTTCATCAAGATGGTGCAGCCAACATTGACCCTGTACGTCGAGATGCTGAAGAACTAGGAGCCACTGATGGAACTGACAATCTCGCGAGCTGAGATCCTCGCCCTTCTGCCAGCGGGGATTCTGTTCTTCACAGGGCTGCTGCAGTTATTTTTCGATCTGGGAAAATCCTCGTCAAACACACGCTCGGAAAAGACTCACCTGGCGATGATCGGCGTCACCGGGATCCTGCTGGCTCTGGCATCACTCTTCATCCAGGGAGTGGGATCCACGGCCGGAGGCCTCTATGCCGGTGCCATGACCGATGACCTGTTCGGCAGGATGGGTGCCGGCGTCGTCATCATCGCAGCTCTCTTCTGCTCATTGATGGCCGGGGGCTATCTCGCCAGCAGTGGCAATAACCGCGCCGAATACCAGGGTCTGATCTGTCTGGGCGGCGGAGCGATGGTATTGCTGTGTCAGGCGACCAATCTGATTTCGATCTTTGTCGCAATTGAAACCCTGTCGCTGTCGGTCTATGTCCTGGCCGGTTACTTCAAGAAACTCCAGGCCTCCAGTGAAGGCGCCTTCAAATACTTCGTGCTGGGTGCTTTTTCGAGTGGCTTCCTGCTGCTGGGGATGGCTTTCATCTACGGGGCAACGGGTGGATCCATCTCGCTGGCAGCCATCGCGGCCTCGTCAACTCATGACGACACCCTCTTTGCGGTGGGCACTTTTTTGATGGTGATCGGCTTCGGCTTCAAGATCGGCGCGGTGCCATTCCATTCCTGGGTCCCGGATGTCTACCAGGGGGCTCCTGCGCTTTCGGTCGGCTGGATGGCAGTGGCAGTCAAGGCGGCGAGTTTCTTCGCACTGTGTCGATTCGTGCTGTACACCGATGGAGGAGAAATCCTCGCCCAGGTACTCGCTGCGATCGCCGTGGTAACGATGTTGCTGGGCAACCTGGCAGCGCTGAATCAGACGAGTCTCAAAAGGATGCTCGCTTACTCCGGCATCGCCCACAGCGGCTATCTACTGATCCCCCTGGTGCTCATTGTCAGCGGCTCAACAGCCGCACCCGGTGCCAGCATACCCTTCTACATGTTCGGATATGCTGCCACGACCCTGGCAGCCTTCGGCGTGATCACTGCCATCAGCATCGCCACTGATCGCGATGACATTCAGGATCTCAACGGGCTGGCTCGAAGCCGTCCATTACTGGCACTGGGCTTCACCGTGGCGCTGATTTCTCTCGCCGGTGTACCCCTGACGGCCGGTTTCATCGGCAAGTTGATGATCTTCAGAGATGCGGTCGAAGGTGGCTTCTTACAACTGGCGCTGATCGGCATAGTTGCCTCACTGATCAGTGTTTACTACTACCTCCGACCGATCGTGGCGATGTGGTTCCGGGAACCCCAGAGTTCCTTCGACCTGATTCCGGCTTCCTGGGGTGTCCAGTTCACCGTCGCGGTCTGCGGTATAGCCACGATCGCGCTGGGCCTGTTTCCGGACTGGTTGGTCAATCTCTCGAAGTTGTCAGTTCAAGCGATCCTCGGATGATGGCCCGAACTGGCACGGACCCGATCACGGGCCTAGAATGTCGAACCGCAACGACGACCGACAGTGCCGTCGTGATACTTTGAACTGACCGGGACATACATCAGGGAGTAGAGGTGAGATGCGTACCGTAATCCTGTTGCTGATCGTCGGCTGTGGAGCTTGGTGGGGATACACGCGCTGGTTTGCTGGCGATCTGGCAGCGATCAGTTCTACAACTGAGACCACCAATGTATCTGCTGAGTCACCCGAACCGGTGGCACCCGATACGTTTGATAACGATGTCACCGAACAAGTCACGCCTCAACAGTTCGAAATCGAGTCACTGCGCAGTCAACTGGGTACGGACCCGGACGAAGGAACCAGGATCCGATTGGCACAGGCACTGCTGGCAACCGGTGTTGCGGACGATCGTGGTCAAGCACTCGGCCTGCTCGGTTCGCTCGAAAAATCGAACAGCGAACTGGCGCAAACTGCACGGGCGATCTTGATGAGGGTATCCGATGCCCAGCAGCAGTCATTTTTCGCCCACAAGATCCTGTCGGCCGGACCCGACTCTCCCGGTTACGGTGAAAGTTGTTATCTGGTTGCAGAAGAACTCGGCCACCAGGACGACACCTCTGCCGTCAAGAGCTGGAAACTTCTTTCCGATGCGTACAACAGTTCCGACGAAAACTCGTGGCGCCAACCGATCCGGATGCGGCTTCGCGATCTGGTCGAGCAGTGGGTTCTGTCGCCACGTCCTTTCACGTTGTGTTCCTCGGCAACCGTCGTCAGCGGAGATTCTCTCGACGGGATCGCAAAACAGAACAGGGTCTCTGTCGACTCACTGCGCTTGCTCAATAACATCCGCGGGGATGTCATCCATCCCGGCCAGAAGTTCAAACTCCTCACCGGTGAGGTTCATGCCGTGGTGGACAAGAGCGACTACTGGATCGATGTCTTCATCGATGGCATGTGGCTGCTTGGTTATCCGATCGGACACGGCAAGGATAATTGCACCCCCATCGGAGATTTCGAGGTCGACATCCTGCAGAAAAAGCCGATGTGGCAACCGAGGGACGGACGTGCCCCGGTGCCTTACGGAGAAGCGGGTAACCCGCTCGGCGAGCGCTGGATCGGCTTCAAGGACGGGTCGCACACCGGGTTCGGGATCCACGGCACTTCTGATCCGGAATCCATCGGTTTCCAGGGCTCCGAGGGGTGTATTCGTCTGAAGAACGAGGATGTGGTGAACGTATACCCGTGGATACGCTCAGGAACGAAAATCCACGTCCGCGACTGAGAGATACCCCAGCTCAGGAGCGTAACTTCGCCTGAAAGCGCTGCTCGAGCCTCTCGATCAAACCCTGAACCGTCTGGTCGACCTCTTCATGGGTCAGCGAGCGATCTCCTGCCCGAAAGATCAGGTTGAAGGTGACACTCTTGTGGCCCTTGGGAACCTGTTTTCCGCGATACAGATCGACGAAGGTCAGATCCTCCAGATGATCGAGTTGAGCTGCTTCCACCTCGGATGAGATATCTCTCCACAAGACATCATCGGAGATGACGATGTTGAGATCCCGCCTTACACCTGGCTGCCGAGAAAACTCCTGATAGCGTAGATCGACTGTTGCGCCGTGCATGAGACTGCCCAGATCGAGTTCGCCGCACCATGTATTACCGGTGACTCCATCGAGTTTCACCGCTCCCACTAATCCCAGCTGGTCTGTGGAACTATGGAGGGCAGCAGACGAGCCTGGCACCATCCCTGAACCATCAGCGACTGGATTCCAGGTCACGGCACTCTGCACGGCTCCATCGATTCGAAGCAGATCCAGTATCGCATCCGCAACACCACGAATCTCACGGTAAGCCTCGGTACCCTCGGCACCTTCGAAGCAACTATGAACCCACGCCAGGTGGATTTTTTCGACCGGACGATCGACCCCTTCACGTCTGTGAAAAACCCGAGCCACCTCGAAAAGTCGTACCGTCTCGACACCATGGAGACGATTGCCTCGAACACAGGAGAGCAAACCAGGAAGAACGCTGCGGCGCAGGATTCCCTCGTCACTACGGACCGGATTCCTCACCACCCACGGTTCTCCGACACACCACCAGTCCTCGATCTCGACAAACTCGCCAGCCGAGCCGAACGAGAAGGTCAAAGATTCATGGTGACCCGTCCCTTCCAGCAGCGACTTGACCCGTTCCACGAGATGAGCACGGTCGTCCTCGGGAACGGTCCGGACTTCCATCTGACGATCGGGCACTCGATCAAGACCATGGATTCGACCGATCTCCTCGATGAGATCGATCTCACGGGTGCAATCGGCACGCCAGGTAGGAATCGACCAGCTACCGGCAGCCCATCCATCGGCACCGTCTACAAATCCAAGAGCCGTGAGAATGCTGGAGATCTCCTCGCCGGGTATCGCTTCTCCGAGGATCAATTCGACCCGCTCCGGACGAACGGTGACCGGTGGAACTGGCTTCAGTAGATCCTCACGCATCGTCTCGAGACAACCGGACAGCACCTGCGCATCTGTCTCCCGACAGAGGAGATGGAAAAAGCGCAAAGAAGCGATATCGGTTGCGTCGACATCGACTCGCCTCTCGAATCTGTGAGATGAATCACTACTGAGAAGCAATCGACGGGAAGTTTCCCGGACGGGGACCGGATCGAACCAGGCGCTCTCGAGCAGAATCCGTTTCGATTTACCGCTGACCTCCGTCTCGGCCCCCCCCATGACGCCAGCCAGAGCTACCGCTCGTTTGCCGTCAGCGATGACCAGATCCTCGGAATCCAGTTCGTAATTACCGCCATCGATGGCAGAAAACTTTTCGGAGCGCAATGCCCGGCGAATGACGACTTCAGCCCCCTCGAGGAGATCAAGATCGAAGGCATGAAGCGGTTGTCCCAGGTCCATCAAGACATAGTTGGTGAGATCGACCACCACATTGATGGATCGGAGTCCGATAGTTTCGAGTCGTTGGCGTAACCAGGCGGGACTGGTCCCCGCTTCGATATCCACAGCGACCCTGGCAATATAGCGGCCGCAACGATCTTCGTCGTCGACCACCACCGAAGCGAGTTCATCAAGTTTCCTGCCTTCAGAATCCTTGTCGATCACCGGATAATCGAGTTCCAGCGGCTGAAGAGGAACTTCGAGCAAGCAAGCCAGTTCACGGGCAACCCCTCGATGCCCGAGATGATCAGGCCGATTCGATGCAACCTCGAGATCAAACACGTGATCATCCCCGTGCTGCTCGATGCCTTCGCAGTTGAGTCCGCACATGGTGAGTTTGAAGGCGATATCCTCTACCGGGAGATCCACCTCCACATGATCACGCAGCCAGTTGAGAGATACCTTCATCTACACATCTCCGGTTTCGATTCCATCGGTGCCCCGGTCAGGAAAATTGCTGGAGAAAACGAACATCATTTTCGGTGAAGTAGCGGATATCCGGAATGTTGTAGGAGGCCATCGCGATCCTCTCAATACCCA
>JBBWWE010000342.1:0-2684 GCA_050256595.1 Planctomycetota bacterium | reverse complement strand
TCCACACTCTCAGAGTTCCGTGGATACCGAACAACCCCTTGAATCGTTTCTTCTCATCACCATCGGAAGAGACGGGCGTGAGGCTCAGTTCAATGGAATCGTATTCCCCCTCTTCCACCTTCAGTTTTTGACGACTCAGCGGCTGAACTATGACGAACCAGCGAGAGTCATCATTGACGACCGGAATGATGAGAGGATCACCGCCTGGATCGAAAGTTGCGGTTCGTGCGACGTAGATGGCGGTAAGCAGGTCGACGAATGGCTCATCTACCTGATGAGTTTCTCGTTTGAACCAGATTTCGTGCTGCGGGTTCTTGCATTCTTTTTCGTAACAGTGGGTCTTCTTTGTCCCCCAAGGGATAGGCCCCTTCCATGCCACCTCGGAAACGAGGTGCTCGTCCTTCTTGCACTTATCTTCGCGGCAGTGCTTTTGCTTGTAGTAATGGATCTTGTCGTTCTCGAAGATCAACTTCTTGGTGTGATGCTCGCTGCCTCTCTGGGTGTTATGAAAACTAACTGGTCTGATTCCGTTGGTCTCGAGAACGCTGACGATTCTCTGGTCGAGCTCATATCCGAAACGCTCCCCCTTGCCGCGGCCATGAAGGATTTTTCTCGAGGCTGAATCCGTCCAGGCGGCAAGTTCGAAGTGCCCGACCAGAACATGGGCACCTTTCCACTCGACGGTCGCCCGGAACACCAGTCTTTCTCCCAGCGGTAGGGCAGTCGGGACGATTCCGGCGAGGTCCTCGCGGGCAAGTCCGGGAATCGGATAGGCCGGCTGCGATTCCCCTGGAGCGGGTCGATCATCAGCCCCGGTTCCAACGGGATCATCGGGAGCCCCCAGCAGGAGCAGTAGCGTCATCACAGCGGGAAACATCGATACTCCGATCGCGAGGGGCACGGTATCGTCGGGAGAGAGACTCCGGCGACCCCCCTCCCAGTACGGATGTTATACCGGAGGCCTTCTTTTCGCCAACGCCAGAATCCCCCCATTAGGTTCCTGGCTGACTATCCTGGAATTCTCCGGGGGAAATCTCAGAGGCATAGGTTCCCCGACCCTGCCTGAACTCCCATACTGACGGCCCCTCGCCACGGTTGTGTTTCAGGCAGGGGTGTGTATCCGGGTCGGGAAGTTCCTGGTTCGGGAGGTGGAACTGGGTTGCGACGGAGACAGAGGCGTTCTCTTTCTCCGTCGAATCGATCCGGGAAGTTCCGTCAGATTGCAGGCAGGGTGCGGCCAAGACCGTACTCGAAGAAAAGGAGTGGGCATGAACAAGGCCGATCTCGTAGCAGCTGTTCAAACGAATCTCGGGGATTCCAAAGCCAGTGCTGACCGCGCAGTCAACGCAGTCATCGATGCCATCAAGACCGGTGTGAAAAATGACAGCACGGTTCAGGTTGTTGGATTCGGTACCTTCAGTATCCGCAACAGGGCCGCGCGTATGGGGCGCAATCCCCAGACCGGAGAAGCCATCCAGATCGCGGCATCAAAGAGCGTTGCCTTCAAGCCATCCAAGAACTTCAAGGACATGGTCTAGTCGCGGGTTGATTTGAGTTGAACCAGGAAGCGGGTGAGTCACGATTGACGTGACTCACCCGCTGCTTCAATTCTACATCAGGTTCTGGGGGTCTATGTCCAGCGAGACCCGGGTCGATGCCCATTGTGGCTTTTCATCGACAGCAATACGGGCCACGTTGCGGATCGGCCCACGGGCAGCACATTTGAGGAGAATATGCTGACGGTATCGCCCCCTCAGTCGCTCGAGAGGGGCTGGAGCCGGCCCGAGTATCTGCACCCGCTGCTCGTGGCATCCTTTCATCGAATCGACCAGGCCCTGGGCACTCTGGATCACCTTCCGTTCATCCTCGTCCTCGCAGATCACGCGGGCGAGATATCCGTGAGGGGGATACTTGAGTAGTTTCCGGATCGAGGTCTCTTCCTCCAGCAACTGGTCGAGATTCTGTCGACAGGCGCATCCGAGTGCGTAATGTTCCGGTTGCATCGTCTGGATCACCACGTGACCAGGCAATTCTCCCCTTCCGGCCCGGCCCGCGACCTGACAGAGCAACTGGGCGGCTCTCTCGGCTGAACGGAAGTCCGGTAGCCCCAGCGCGATGTCTGCATCGAGAACACCGACCAGGGTGACTCCGGGAATATCGTGGCCTTTCGCGACCATCTGGGTTCCCACCAGGATCCGCGTCTTTCCCTCCTTGAAACGGCGAAGGATCGCCTCCATCCGGGAAGAACTGGTGACGGTATCGCGATCGAGGCGATCGATTTCCACATCGGGGAATAAATCGATCAGAGACTGTTCGATCCGTTCTGTCCCCGGAGACCGTTGACGAAGACCGGCCGAGTTGCAATGGGGGCAATGGTCGGAAACAGATTGTTTCTCGCCACAGTAGTGACACTGCGAATGGTTTTTTTGTTTGTGGTAAGTGAGAGGGATATCGCATTGCTTGCAGTGCACTGAGAAACCGCAGTGCTTGCACTGCAGGTTTCGTGCAAAGCCTCTACGATTGAGAAACAGTAACACCTGTTCTTCACGGTCCAAGGTCGAGCGGATCCGTTCGATGAGTTTGTGAGAGAGAAGGCCCCCCGAACCACGTCCCCCGGATTCACTGCGCCGATCGACGATCTCGATCCTGGCCCTTGGACGTCCGTTGACTCGTGAGTCGAGACG
>JBBWWE010000341.1:0-2198 GCA_050256595.1 Planctomycetota bacterium | reverse complement strand
CGTGGCTACTGAAACACTCTCCTCGTAGGGACAACCAAAGCAACAACTGAGGTAGGCTCGCAGGGGCGACTTCCCGACCGCCTGGCGGATCTCACGCAGGTTCACGATCGATTCAGCGATGCTACAACCAGCATTTTTTTGCGAGAAGCTCTCGCTGGAGGAACTGAAGTGGGCGAACGCCTTCGCCCCCGAGGCGCTGGCTCGCTCGAATCCACGCAGATTGGGAATCAACGCCCACAGTACATCGAGTTCGAGAGTCTGGGCTTCAACAAAGACCGCCTCGCTGTCGGCCATCGTCGGAACCAGATCCTCACGAACGAAAGACCCGGCCTCGATCTCACGCAGGCCCGCTGTCGCAAGCTGGCGGATCCACTCGATGCGCTGATCGGTCGGCAATTGGGTATCGCGACTCTGTAGGCCATCGCGCGGCCCGACTTCGACGATCCTCACGGTATCAGTGCTCATCGGTGGGACTCCTGTTCCAGCTCCACCCGTACGTTTGTTTGATCCACGATTGGTGACGATGACCCACTAAAGGGTCATCAGGAATCCCCATCCTCAACTTCGGTGTTCTCGCCTGAGAGCCAGGGAGGATCTTTGCGATCGAGGAATGCTCTGAGTCCTGCCTGTCCCTCCTGGCTGGTTCTGCGGGCAGCGATTCGATCAGCGGTGAACTCCGCCAGTGATTCCGGTGTCGGCAATCCGGAGACCTCCCGGATCAATCGTTTGGCTTCCTGTACGGCTTCCGGGCCACTGCTGAGGATGCCATCGACAATCTGATCGACCCTCTCATCGAGTTGGTCTTCGCTACACATCTCATGAATCAAGCCGATACGCATTGCGACATCGGCGGAAAATCTCTCACCGGTCAGAAACCACCGTCGTGCTTGATGGGCGCCGATTCGGGCCACCGCATGAGGCGAGATGACGGCGGGAATGATCCCCAGCCTTACCTCACTGAAGGAGAACAGGCAATTATCAGCAGCCACTGCGATATCACCGGCACAGACCAGACCAGCACCTCCACCGAGAGCCGCCCCGTGAGCCCGCACGATGACCGGACAGCGAGCCGACGATATCGACGAGAACAGACGCGACATCTTGAGAGCATCGTGTTGATTTTCCTCTTTGGAGAGTTCGATGGAGGATCTCATCCAGTTCACATCAGCACCGGCCGAGAACACTTTTCCCGCACCGGAGAGAACGATCACGCGTACGCTGGGATCCAGGGTCAGGCTCTGGAATGCCTCGGAGAGATGCGAGATCAGTTGGTCGTCAAAAGCATTTCGTACCTCGGGACGAGACAATATCACGTTGGCTCTCGCACCGTCTCGCACCACCTGAAGATTATTTTGTTGCTCCGTCATCGTGTGCTCCTCTACATCCGGTAGATTCCGATGCGACGCTCTTCCAGGGGTGCACAGGAAGCCGCCTCGATACCCAGTCCCAGTACGTCTCGAGTCGAGGCCGGATCGATGATGCCGTCATCCCACAGCCGAGCCGTTGAGTACCAGGCACTACCTTCGCGTTTGTAGCGCTCGAGGATCGGGTCGGTGATCGCCTTCTCTTGCTCCTCGGTCAATTCCTGGCCCGATTCGGCAAGTTGGTCGCGCTTGATCTGAAGCAAGACCTGGGCAGCCTGTTCACCACCCATGACGGAGATTCTGGCGTTGGGCCACATCCACAGTTGACGTGGTTGGTAGGCGCGTCCGCACATGCCGTAGTTTCCCGCGCCGTGGGAGCCGCCGATGATCACCGTGAAACGTGGAGAGGGTGAGTTGGCGACCGCGTGAACCAACTTGGCGCCGTCCTTGATCAACTCCCTGTAGTTTTTTCCGACCATGAAGCCGGCGATGTTCTGGAGAAAGACGATGGGGAATTTACGTGTTGAACACAGTTCGACGAAGTGGGTTCCCTTGAGCGCCGATTCCGAGAACAAGATGCCATTACTGGCGACAATTCCGACCCGGTTGCCGTGAATACGGGCAAATCCGCACACCAGTGTTGTGCCGTAGAGAGCCTTGAACTCGTCGAATTCGCTTCCGTCG
Source organism: Planctomycetota bacterium (assembly GCA_050256595.1). Lineage (GTDB taxonomy): Bacteria > Planctomycetota > UBA8108 > UBA1146 > UBA1146 > UBA1146. Next base: position 150 of record JBBWWE010000341.1, on the reverse strand, counting down.
ACGATCCTTGCGATCACTTCTCGCACATCGAACTGCTTTCGAGGATCGTCGGGGATGATGGAAGAGATTTCATCTGGATTGAAGAGGGGTGGCTCGGCTTCCTTGTCGATGAACCCACGACGTTGCTGGGTCGGCAGTGAACGAAAGATG
>JBBWWE010000340.1:0-6768 GCA_050256595.1 Planctomycetota bacterium | reverse complement strand
ATTGAGCGACTATGAGGTGACCCGTAGACTCTGAAAAACACCCTTGATGGTGACGACAGAGTTGTTGAGGCCCATTTCCTTCGGCTTGCTCTCCAAGTCGCGGCGCGTGAGGCGGCTCGACCGATGCGTGTTGGGCGTGCTGGTGGTCAGCCCGTTGAACGTGATCAGTGCAGAGAATGGTACATCGCACTGATGATGAATTCGGGCTCAGTGGCGCCGTCGCCATCCTCTGGTTTCTCTTCTGGTTTGGCTTTGATGATGTTGTTGTACTGCGGAATGGTCGAGACCTCGGTGCCGAGGCTTCCCAGGAGATCCAGGATGGCTGCCTGTAACTGCAAATCTTCGCTGTAATCGCAGGCAAACTGGGCTCCTCGTTCATCTTCGACCATCCGGCGCAAGCGATTGCGGAGACCGAAGCGGGCATCCTCCTCGGTCAATCCTGGTCCAGCATGCTTTTCAAACCACTCATCGAAGCCAGGATAAGTGATACCGGTATCGCCATTCTCGACGAGGCTGGAAACGGCCTCTTTGTTGTCCGAGAAATTACTGTCGATCCACTCCTCGAAGGCATTCTTGTCAGACAGGCGTCCGATGGCTTCGATCCTCCACAGCGGCAGTTCGAGCGGCTCGACCTCGAGATCTGGTTCGATTCCCCCCTTGGCTGTGATCTTACCGTCTCGGTCTCTGCGCGTATGGATTGAGCGTCCGGAGGGCAGGTAGTAGTGCTGAACGGTGAGACGCAAGGTTGATTCACCACCGAGTAATTTCTTGATGTTCTCGGTCATCGGTAACAATCGCTGGACACTCCCCTTACCGAAGGTCTTTTTGCCGATCAAGCGGGCTCTTTTGAAGTCCTGGAGAGCACCGGAGACGATTTCCGATGCGCTAGCACTGGAACCATTGACCAGGATGACGACCGGATAATCTGGTCGCATACCCTTGGTGGCGAATCTCTCCGAGTCATCAAAAACACCGCTTTCGGATTTTTGCGAAACGATCGGCATCGAGGTTTCATCGACGAACTCGTCAACGAGCTGTACGGCCGATTGCAGGTAACCGCCTGGATTGTTTCTCAAGTCGAGGATCAATCCTCGCATCTCCTGTGATTCCAGGTCATCGAGGGCAGAAACCACTTCTCGCACTGCGGTGTCCCCGAACTGGATGAGATTGATGTAACCGAGATTTCCGGGCAGCATCTGATAGAGGACCGAGTCGAGTTGAATCGTCTCGCGGGTGATGACGAATTCTTTAGGTTCTCTCCAGCCGCGGCGGAATACGTTGAGAGTTACCGGTGTACTGGGCTTGCCCTTGAGACCCTTGACGATCTCATCGAGAGATCGGCCCTTGGTCGGAACTCCCTCCACCTCGATGACAAGATCTTCGCTGATGATTCCTGCCCGGTAGGCTGGGCCCTTGTAGATCGGCCGCAGGATCTTGAGGGTGTCGGTTTCGGGATCCTTTTGTACCTGGGCACCGATCCCGGCGTATTCCCCACTGATCCCCTCGTAGAAATCCTTGGTGTCCTTCACATCCATGAAGGAGGAGAAGGGGTCGAGGCTCCTGACCATCCCCTTGGCTGCCTCGATGATCAGCTGGTCATCATCGACCAGGTTCGGTTCGACGTAGAAGTGGCGGATTCTCTGCAGGATTTCATCGAGCAGCGGGTTCTTGGTGCCCGCCTGGCGGCGTCTTCGCTGGGACTTCTTGAGATCCTGCTCCTTCTCCTTGAGGGCAGTCTCCAGCGCAAGAATCTCCTTTTCTGCCTCGAGCAATCTTTCCGAAGTGGGAGGTGGCTTAGCATCTTCTTCTCGTTCGAGGGACCGAAGCAGGCGATCTCGTTCCAGCAGTAATCTGGCGACGATGCCCTGGCGACTCGGTTCCAGTTCGATGCTGCGCAGCACCCTCTTGACGTCCCCGTCGAACAGTCCCAGTTCTGCCAGTGCGATGGCGGCGCCAGTCCTGGCGATCTCATCATCGACACCCAGCAGTGGGTGGAGCAACTCTCTGGCCAGTTTTCTGTCCCTGGTGACGGAGTAGAGGCTCTTGCCGACCTCGACGCGCAGTAGACTGTCGCCCTTGGCTTCCGTGCTTGCGAGAGTTCGTAGCGTGCGTTCGGTACGTGGATCCCGGAACTCGGAGAGAAGTGTCACGGCAGATGCGCGGTGTACGGATGGGGCATCTCCGTTCTCGCAGATGGAGATCAGGGTATCGCGAACGCCGGAAGCTTCCCCGATAGACAGCAATGCCTTGGAAGCCATCAGTCGAACCATGCTGTTCTCATGTCCCAGCAGAAGTTGGATGTCGCCGATGGATTCTTCGCCAAGGCGTTCCAGTTCGATGGCGCCGCGCCATACTTCTTCCAGGGAAGTGCCGATGTGACGTTCGACGATCTTGTTGACCCGGTCGTCGTACCTCTTGACGACCGATCCAGCATCCAGCAACGAGGATGTGCCCAGCAGAAGAAGAGCCATTACGCTGGCACGAGCAGAACGAGAGAGCGACGACATGAGCCCCCTTCCAAGGGTGCATCGAGTGGATTCCGGAGTCGGACTGCTCTTGCGAGGAGCGGGTTTCGCGGCTGACCCTCGACCGACCACGCGGGTCCGCACAGTATACCTGTCCGTCCGAATCAGGACCAGAGCGACCCTCAAGGAGCCTCCACAACAAGATATGGTGTTTGGGGTCTGGCGGGCATCCTCCTAACGCAGGGGGTGAAGTTGTCGTTCCGTTTACTTTCTGGAAATCTCGACGGGATCGATGGACGCATCGTTGAGGTCGAGGTGGACCTGATCCCGGCACTCTCATCATTCGTGATCAGTGGACTTCCTGGCAAGGGGATTCGTGAATCACGGGAACGGATTCGTTCAGCGCTGGAGAACTCGGGCTATCGATATCCAGACCGACACCGAATCGTCATCAATCTGGCTCCCGCGGCCTGGGAGAAGGACGGTGCGATCTTCGACTTGCCGATTGCACTGTCGATACTGGCGGAGAGTGGACAGGTACCGCGCGAATCGCTGTACAACTGGGCGGCTCTGGGGGAACTGGCTCTCGATGGTCGATTACGCCATGTACCTGGCAGTCTGGGAGTCGTCACCGCTCTGCGAAATGTCAGCCTCGAATCGGTCATCGTGCCGGCCGAGAACCGGGCCATAGTTCGACAGGTGGAAGGGATCCGGACAGAGGGTGCGAGCGATCTTCGCGAGGCCATCGCCGTGATCGTCGAAGGTGCTCGTGGCACCGGAATCGAACTCATTGATCCGGTCAGCGATTTACCCATCCCGGTCGGTCGTGATCTCTCCGATGTACGTGGCCACGCGGTCGCCAGGAGGGCGCTCGAAGTTGCGGCTGCTGGAGAGCATCCGATGTTGATGGTCGGTCCACCCGGATCAGGTAAGAGTTTTCTCGCCTGTCGCTTGCCATCGTTGCTTCCCCCGCTCGATCGCGAGGAGCGTCTCGAGGTGACCCAGATTCAGGACGTCTGCGGGATATATCCGGAAGCGATTGCGGTCACTGAACGGCCTTTTCGCTGCCCTCATCACACTGTCAGCTGGGCGGGATTGATTGGCGGCGGATCGCCGCCGTCACCCGGAGAAGTGACGAAGGCGCACCGAGGGGTGTTGTTTCTCGACGAGTTTCCGGAGATTTCCCGGAGAACTCTCGAGGCTCTCCGGGAACCGATGGAAGAAGGAAAAGTGACCATCTCCCGGTCTCGGTTTTCGCGGACCTTTCCTGCGCGCTTTCTACTCATCGCGGCGATGAACCCCTGTCCATGTGGTGGTCCCCGAAATGCCGCAGGCAAATCCGCCGGGCTGCGACGGTGTCGATGTTCTTCGTCGACACTGGCGGCCTATGCGGCGCGGGTTTCAGGACCGCTGCTCGATCGATTCGATATCCGCATCCGGGTCGAGGCAATCTCAGGAACGAGCCTCTTCGAAGACGATTCTCCGGTCCTCGAATCGAGTGGTGAGGTCGCCGTTCGTGTCGAGCGAGCGCGCCAGCGAGCGGTTCTCAGGGGGCAACAGGGGACCAATCGAAATCTCGAGTGGAGAGATCGCCATCGCTGGGCTCCACTGTCGAGCGAGGCCAAGAAGTTTTTGATCGAATGTGGTGAGCAAGCAGAACTCTCGACCCGAGGAATGACGCGGCTTTTGCGCCTCTCGCGCACCATAGCAGACCTGCGTCATGGCGATCGAATCGAGCAGGTGGACTTGATCGAGGCCCTGTCGTTGAGAGGAGCGATATAGGGGGCGTATCGAGCGACCGGGGAACGTGTTCGCTGAATTGGCACCTGCTCTTTGAAATAGATACCCTAGCGGCAGCCCAACTGTACCCGCATCGTTGTGTCGGGGTTGGAATCGGCGCGCAGAAGGATCGACATGGAACCAGGTACTCACCGCCAGGATAAGAAAGCAGGTGTCACCGGAGCGAAGGTTCCGTTGCACGGTCCATTGCGTATCGGCTCGCTCGAACTGGAGACTCCAGTTCTGCAGGCGCCCATCGCCGGCTTCACCGATCTGGTCTTTCGCCGCATCGTGCGCGAGTTTGGTGGCTGTGGATTGATCTATACCGAGATGGTCTCGGCCGGCGGCTGGGTGCGTGGCAACATTCCTCCGGAAAGACTGGTCGGTGTCGAGGACGAGCCCCGGCCGCTCGGGGTTCAGTTGTGGGATCGGGAACCCGAGATGGTGGAAGAGGCGGCTCGCCGTCTCGCCGATCTCGACATCTCCGTCATCGATCTCAACTTCGGCTGTCCCAAGAAGAGAATCATGGGCAAACAGGGCTCCGGTGCCCAGTTGCTGCGTGATCCCGCGACCATTGGTCGAATGGTAGAGGCGACCAAACGTGGTGCCGGCGAGATCCCGGTGACGACCAAGATTCGCCTGGGTCCGACAGTAGACCAGATCACCGCGGTAGAGGTGGCACGGGTATCCGAGCAGGCGGGAGCCGCCGCCATCACCGTACATGGTAGAACTGCCCGCGATGGTTACGGTATTCCCGTGGCTCGCGATAGAATCGCCGAGGTCGTCGATGCGGTTGAGATTCCGGTCATCGCAAATGGCGACATCGTCGATGCCGCGAGTGCCATTGAGATTCTCCGGTGCACAGGTGCCGCAGGAGTCATGGTGGCCCGGCGATGTCTCAGTGCTCCGTGGGTTTTTCGTGAGATCGCAGCGGCGCTACGAGGAGAATCGATTCCGCAACCGCCAACTCTCAAGGAACAGCGCGAACAACTATTACGGCATCATCGACAGCTCACCGAGGTGCACGGCGATCCTTTCGGTACCGTTTTGATGAGAAAGTTTGCTGCTCGGTATCTGGGAGGCGTGCCGGGAGCCAAAGCATTTCGTGCGCAGGTGACCGTTGCTCGAGATGCAGCCGACTTCCGTCGAATCGTTGAAGATCTGTTTCCCACCGAAACTGGCATCGAAGACGATGCCCAGGATCAAGAACTGGTCGAGGAGCGTTGCGAGTGAGGGGGGAGTGAGGGCTTGAAACAGGTCGTCATCATTGCGGTGGGCCTTCGCAAGAAGGACATCGATTCCCTGCCTTCGCTGGCGGGCATCGCGGACCAGGGATCGGTGGCTTCCATCGTTCCTCCGACTCCTGCCGTGACCTGTACCTCTCAGGCGACGTTCCTGACCGGTCAGCCACCCTCGGTGCACGGTATCGTCGGTAATGGCTGGTATCACCGCGATACCCGCGAGGTCCGTTTCTGGCTCCAGCCGCGCGACCTGATCGAGGCGCCGACCTTCATCGATCGTGTTCAGGAAGAAGGGTTCACGGTCGCGAACCTGTTCTGGTGGTTCAACATCGGAAGTGGTGCCAACTGGAGTCTCACTCCGCGTCCAGAATATCCTGCCGATGGACGCAAGATCCCGTCCGTTTATGGCGAACCACCTGATCTTCCGGTGCAGGTTCAGGAGCGTTTCGGCCGTTTCCCTCTGTTCGAGTTCTGGGGTCCGATGGCAGGGATCGGTTCGACCAGGTGGATCGTTGACGCATCGCTCGATGTCATCGACCAGCAGGATCCGGATCTGTTGTTGGTTTACTTGCCGCATCTTGATTACGACCACCAGCGTTTTGGTCCTGACTCGCTGCAGGCGGATCGAGCCAGACAGGATCTGGATCAGCAGTTGTCGCGATTACTGGAGGCTTCTCGCAGCCGAGGTGCGGATTTGATGGTGCTTTCTGAGTACGGAATCGAGGCGGTGGATCGTCCAGTTTTCATCAACCGGGAACTGGCACGGCGTGGCGAACTGGGCATTCAGATCACCTCACACGGTGATCTGCTCGATGTTCACCGCAGCCAGGCCTTTGCGGTTTGTGACCATCAACTGGCCCATGTGTATCTATCGCAAGCGGCAAATCGGTCAGCGATTGGCAAGATTCTCGAACAGATCGATGGGGTCGAACGGGTGGTCGAAGCGGGACAACTTGATTCGATTGGTCTGGCTCATCGCCGTTCGGGAGATCTGGTCCTGATAGCGCAGCCCGGATGCTGGTTCGCCTATCCGTGGTGGCTCGAAGAGTCACGGGCACCGGATTTCGCTCGAACCGTCGATATCCATCGCAAGCCCGGTTATGACCCTGCTGAGTTGTTCCTCGATCCCGAGATGAGTTGGCCGCGCTGGAAGGTGGCGACCCGGTTGATGCAGAAAAAACTGGGGATGCGGAGCTTGTTCGACGTGATCTCGACCGATCCTTCGATGGTCCGGGGTAGTCATGGCCGTTTACCCTCGAGTGAAGAGCACGGTCCGGTGCTGG
>JBBWWE010000339.1:0-4761 GCA_050256595.1 Planctomycetota bacterium | reverse complement strand
AATCGCCTCGAGGTTCGGGATGGAGGCTCGATTGGCGACCAGGATGTCGCGATAGCGCTGGCCATCACCGTAAAAACGAACCGCCAGTGACCAGAGCGTATCACCCTGACGGATGCGATAAGTTTCTCCCTGAGTTGGATTCAATCCGTTCGCCTGTTCGAGGTTTGCGATCTCTCCGTAACTGGCCTCGGTCTCCGGTACGTCTAGATCTTCAGGCAACGCGTTTGGATCTTCCCACGGAGCATCCGATTCGTCGAACTCGGCCAGTGACGAGGGCTCAACTTTTCCCAGTGGAATCGGGATCACCATCAACGGGTACAGAGTTTTCTTACCGTTCTCGACACGATATCTCCAGAACGGGAAGAACCAGTTTCCGTGGCTCTGCTTGGCTTCCGGTTGGAGCGCTCGCGTTTCGGTGATTCCGGCGATCCATAACGGGCCGGTACTGATTCGCTTCTCGGCTACAGCTCGCCCGTCGACCCTTTCGGTGGTGGTCATGTCGTAGGCGAGCAGCCCTCCCAAGAGCGCCATGCCGCGCTGATCTTCATTTCGGACCTGCCAGCTTCCGGTCGCCATCGCCGCGTAATCCGCCGGTCCAACGGACTCGTCGATGGTGAGTGCCGAATCAGAGCGGGAATCGGGAGCGGAGATACAACCGGCAGCCAGCAGGATCAGGCCGCTACAGAGAACCAGGAACAGAAAACGGAGGGTGCTGCGGCGCAGCCAGAACGCGCCATCGCCAGCGATGGAAAGTGAATGCTGAATTGTTTTTTGCACGACTCGCCTCTCTCGGGCAAAGTTCGCGCGGCGTGCCGGAATGCTATGGAATTCGCCTCTTCCTGGCAAGACCAGCTGCCAACAGGGCGGCAGGGACGGCCAGCAGCACAGTTGCGACCCAGTAGGGGGAGGATGGGCCGTATTTCCAGTAAAGAACGGCTCCCAGGAGCGGTCCCAGGGCTCGGGCGAGGCTTCCGAGCGAGCGAAATACTCCCAGTGCTTCTCCTTGTTCATCGGGGCCAACACCAAGGCTCACGATGGTCGAGAGCATCGGCATCACCATCGCCGCTCCCACGGTCAGTGGCACCAGAGAGAGCCACAGCTGCCAATCGAGCTCGGAAATAGCAATTCCCGCCAGTCCGAAGGCGACCAGTACCAGTCCCAGCAGTGCTGTCTGGTGTTCACCCAGTTTGCGGGCGAATCGACGTGAGCCGCCGCCCTGGACCGTTGCCAGCACGATTCCGATGGCGACAAACATCAGCGCGGTATCGCCGATATCCCAGCCAAAACGTTGACGAACCAGAAAAGCGAGAGTGAACTCCATGCTGCTGAATGCGATGAGAAAGAACAGGTTGGCCAGTTGCGTCCACAGCACCATTTTTCCCCAGCGCGATCCGAGCGAGAGCTGGAATCGTACCGGTCGAGCAGCGAGCCCCTCCGGTCGTGTCTCGGGCAACTTCTTCCAGATCCACACCAAGTTGATGAGATTGAGCAGGGCTACTCCGAGAGCCGCTGCGGTGAAGGGAGTCGTGCGCAACAGATCCTGAGAAACCTGATCCGTCGAGGCGGTCAGATCGATCGTGCCCAGAGCGCCGCCGATGGCAGGGCCGAGGATGAAACCGAGTCCGAAGGCAGCTCCGACCAGTCCCATGCCGCGGGCGCGTTCGGAACCAGGAGTCAGATCTGCAACTGCTGCAGTTGCCGCCGAGATGTTACCCGCAGCGATTCCGGCGAGCACCCGTGACAGGACCAGCAGTGCAAAGGTGCCGCTGAAGGCCCACAGTAGTGATGCCAAGAAATTTCCTGCGATGGTGACGAACAGCACTTTCCGACGACCGATGCGGTCGGAGAGACTGCCCCAGAAGGGACTGACCAGGAACTGCAGGATGGAATAGAGCGATCCGAGGACGCCGCCAAACAGGGTGACCAGACGGGCGTCATCGATGTCCGGCGAGAGTGATCGAAGTGTTTCGAGTAGCGCCTCCATCCAGGAATCTCCCCTGTAGGAGTCGAGAATCGCCGGAAATAGCGGGAAGATGATGGAGAAGCCGACCAGATCGACGAACAGCACCAGCAACACCGGACTCAGGCCTGATCGGGTCGAACCGGCTCGAGATTCTTCCATCAGATTCCTCTCCTCGGTGTGCTTGAGGATTTCCCGCGGCTCCCCGATCCCGGACAGGAAAACAGGAAGACGGGCAGATACTCGACAAGGAGGGGGTCCGGGTCAACCCGGACCCCGACTGGTTCCGGGGGGCTGGTCCAGATCGGTCGTGCCGATTATCCTCTCAGCATCGCCGCATCAGCGAGGGAGGCTGCCCCGATATGGCTGCTAGTGACAAGTCACAGAAAATTACAAGTCCAGGCCCTGCGGAGCCCGGCACTCCTGGAGATGACGAGCGGCTCTCGGATGAGCAGATCCGCCCCCAGAGTCTGAGCGAGTTCATCGGTCAGAACTCGGTGGTGGACAATCTCGGTGTGTTTCTCGGCGCCGCTCGCGAGCGCAAAGAGCCGCTCGATCATGTGCTTTTTTCCGGCATGCCCGGTCTGGGCAAGACCACCCTGGCGGGTTTGATCGCCGGAGAGATGGGAGTGGGTTTTCGCGCCACCAGTGGACCGGTTCTCGAAAAGGCCAAGGATCTGGTCGGATTGCTGACCGAACTCGAGGAAGGGGATGTGCTCTTCATCGATGAGGTTCATCGCATCAGTCGTGTTGTCGAGGAGTATCTTTACACGGCGATGGAAGATTTCCAGATCGACATCATGATCGATTCGGGACCCAACGCGCGCTCGATGAGAATTCAACTGCCGCATTTCACCCTCGTGGCGGCAACCACTCGCGAAGGAAACCTGACCGGACCGTTTCGAGCACGTTTCGGTATCCAGGAGAAAGTCGAGCCGTATCGAGATGAAGAAATCGTCGAGGTGCTGCTACGTAGTGCGCGCATCTTCGGACTCGATTTGCACCCCGATGGAGCCAAGACGCTGGCCAGTCGCTGTCGCGGCACTCCGCGGATTGCCAATCGATATCTACGCCGCGTTCGGGACTTCGTCCAGGTGGCTGGCGGAACCACCATCGATACTGCTGCCGCCAGCGATGCTCTCGAGAGACTCGGAGTGGATTCGGATGGCCTCGATGCGCTCGATCGGAAGATTCTGGCAACGGTGGCACGAGCCGCTGGCCAACCGGTCGGTATCAAGACCATCGCGGTCAGCGTCGGTGAAGAAGAGCGAACCATCGAAGACGTCCACGAGCCTCACCTGATCCGAACTGGATTCCTGGAAAAGACCGCCCGGGGCCGGGTTCTCGGACCCCGGGCCCGTGGCGATGATGCCATCGGTGACCCGAAGGTAGATCAGGGCACCCTCGACCTCGAAGGTTCTCCTTGAATCGGGGTCTCTTGCGTTCAGTTACGATCGTCTGGATCTGCGCTTTCGGACTCTTCTTGTCGGTAGCCACCGCCGGACCGTCCGACTCGGACCTCGCCGAGGAGCCGATGATTGGCGTACTGCTGCTCGATGGTGTCTTCTCCGGCACCATCACCACCGAGACCGGGTCTTTGCTGCTCAACTGGCGTGAAGGTCGAGTGGTCCTTTCTTCTCCCCAGTCCTTCGTCGCTACAGAGGAGACGCTCAGAATCGCCGATCGTCTGTTTCGAGGGTCGGTGCGGATTCGAGCGCAGTCAGGTCCGATGCAGATCGGACAGCGCCACCATGAGGGTTGGGTCGAATGGAATCCCGATCGAGGGTTCGGTGGCTGGAAGATGATCGAGAGACTGCGGCTAGAGCGATATCTCATCGGAGTGGTCTCGAAAGAGATGTCGGCCAGTTCCTTTCCAGCAGCGGCGCTCGAGGCACAGGCGATCGCCGCTCGTACCTATGCTTATTTTCAGTATCTCACCAGCCGGGATTCTCGCCGCTATCACCTCTATGGCGACACCCGCAGTCAGGCCTACGGAGGAACTGCACGAGTGCCTCAAGAAGTGATCGATGCTGTTGCCAGGACTCGCGGAATGGTCTTGCTGACCGACGATCACATCTTCGAGAGTTACTACCACTCCACCTGTGGTGGAAAAACATGCTCCGCTTCGGTGGGATTCGGTATCGCTGATGTCACGACGATGCAAAGCGTTTCCTGCGATGGCTGCAAGGACTCACGATTTTCCAACTGGCAAAAAGTGATAGAACCGAGCGTGATCCGCCAGGCCCTCGAGCAGATTTGCGAAGGAACCGGTGTGCAAGTTGGACAGGTGCAAAAATTGATCCCGGTCGATAGGACCGAGTCAGGTCATGTCCCTTACGTCCGGGTTGTTCACAGCAAGGGTTCCTTCGAAGTGGATACCCAGCGGCTGCGTATCGCGCTCTCCTCCTCCGGAGAAAATCTGCGGTCGGCCGCCTTCGAGATCATACCGATTGAAGATGGGTTCCTGTTCGCAGGTCGAGGCTGGGGACACGGTGTCGGGATGTGCCAGGTCGGAGCGCGTGGTTATGCGCTGCGGGGCGCCAATCGCACCTGGATTCTCCAGCACTACTATCCTGGGGTTCAGATCGAGCAGCTCTGGTCCTCGTCGGGATCTGGCAGCAGTGGCCCGCTCGCCGAGATTCCGCGCGGGGGATTGCGGTGAATCAGTCCGGGCATGCCAAACATCCGATGCAGGATGGGTTCTCCTTTGAGGTGCAAGCGACCTGCCCTGAAGGAGCGCGTGCAGCTCGACTTGGCACTCCACGCGGAGATGTGCTGACCCCCGCCTTCATGCCGGTCGG
>JBBWWE010000338.1:0-2736 GCA_050256595.1 Planctomycetota bacterium | reverse complement strand
CGCTCTCCATCGACCTCTTCTGTGCACCAGCCGTCCCGGCCAGAGCAGAAGAAAACCGGAAAATCGAGTACGTCGTCTCCAGCCTCCAGACTTACCAGCAGATCAAACACCTCGTCGACAACCTGTGAGGGTCGGCCATCGGTGCGGTCTACCTTGTTGACCACGATTATCGGTCGTAACCCGTGCTCGAGTGCTTTTTGCAGGACGAAGCGGGTCTGAGGCATTGGTCCGTCGACGGCATCGACCAGCAGCAGGGCCCCGTCGGCCATAGAAAGGACGCGCTCCACCTCACCGCCAAAATCGGCGTGACCGGGTGTGTCGATGATGTTGATGCGGTACTTGATATCCTCGCGTTCGACCTCGATGGCGCAGTTCTTGGCCAGGATCGTGATGCCGCGTTCTCGCTCGAGCGGATTGCTGTCGAAGATCAGGCCATGCTGACCGCCGGCGAGGCGATCGAGTTCTTCACTACGAAACATGCCCGACTGGTAGAGCAGCCGATCGACCAGTGTGGTCTTGCCGTGGTCTACGTGGGCGATGATCGCCACGTTGCGGATCTGTTCTTGCATCGGGCTGCGCTTCCACTCTTCCTGTTGAAATCGGAAGAGGCGGCCTGCACACGCTTCCGTTGTCGCAAATCCTATCGTCTCGGCAGGATTTCTAAAGCGAAAGCGGGCCAGGCGCTGATCGGAAAGATGCTGTTTCGACTCATCTTCTACTGACGGGCTGCTGCCGAGAGTTGGTAGGAGCCGTCACTTTGACGAATACTCTTGAGCAACTGAGATAGTCGCTCGACGATCTCCGGTTTCTCCCGGTAGAGATTGTTGAGCTCGTTCGGATCCTCCGCCAGATGATAGAGCTGGCCGGCGGGAGCATTGGCGGGTGCTTTGTAGCGGGTGAAGCCACCCGAGCCCTTACCGAGAATCAATTTCCAGTCGCCCTGACGGATGGCGAAGACGCCGTTGCCGGAGTGATGGACCAGATGGTCGTGAACCGGCGGCTCCATCTTCTTGCCCTCGAGGGCGGCCAGGATGTTGAAACTGTCCTCGGCGCTGTCTTCTGGAAGTGAGTGACCCACCAGTGTGGCAAAGGTACGCATCAGGTCGGTCAGGATGATCGGCTCGGCAGAAGTTTCACCGGCAGGGGTTCTTCCGGGCCAGCGGACGATGTAGGGCACGCGGTGGCCGGCTTCCCAGGCATCCGACTTCATGCCGCGCCATGGCCGCGATGGGTCGTGGCCGAACTTCTTCACCGACCCGGTAGGCCCACTCATGTTGACGCCGTTTCGCTGCGGCGAACCGTTGTCGCTGGTGAAGATGACGAGGGTGCGATCGGCAGCGCCGGTACGATCGAGCGCGGCCAGAACCTGGCCGAGTACCCAGTCGACCTCGTGGACGAAATCGCCGTAGATCCCCGCCTCGCTCTTGCCGGCAAAGTGTGGCGATGGCGCGATGGGGGTATGTGGGGCGGTCAGCGGTACGTAGAGAAAGAACGGTTGCTCGGGATGTTTTGCACGCTGCTCGATGTAAGCGGCCGCTTTCTGGGCGAGAGTCGGCAATACCACTGATAGATCCCAGCCGGCCAGCGTCGGTCCATCGTGTCCGAACATCCCCTTGGGCTTGTCGACGCTCGGAATGCCGACGGTGCGATCATTCTCGATGAAACAACGCGGCGGGAAATTGGGAACGTCATCGCCGAAGTAATAATTGAAACCGCGAGAGGTGGGGCCACTGGCGATCGATCGTGAAAAAGCGATGCGCTTGCCCAGGGGGACGCGTTTGTTGGCCGCAATGGCGACGCCATCGAACTCATCACTGACATGACCATCTGCATCGATGGGCCAGTCCCATCCCAGATGCCACTTGCCGATGCACGCGGTGTGATAGCCGTGTTGCTGAAGCATCGCCGGCAGCGTCAGACGATCCTGCTCGATCAGCGGTAATGACCACGGCCACAGGACGCTGCGTTTCAATTTTGTCCGCCAGGCGTAGCGCCCGGTCAGAAGGCCGTAGCGAGTCGGCGAACAGACACTCGATGGCGTGTGAGCATCGGTGAAGCGCAGTCCTTCGGCGGCGAGGCGGTCGATGTTCGGGGTCGGGATCTTCGACTGATCGTTGTAGCAGCCGGGATCTCCGTAGCCGAGGTCGTCAGCGAGGACGATGACGATGTTGATGGGCGTGGCCGCTGGATTGGCAGCGTCATCGACAGGCTGTGCAAGAGACAGCAGTAGCATCCCCAGTAACATCATCAACAACACCTCCTGATTTTTGTCGCCTTCAGTCGGAAGCGGTCTTTCGGATGAGGGTCATACCCATGTCGTGGCTGTGGCCGTGCTCGGTCTCCTCGATTTCCCAGCCGTATTTCCAGTGACCCCAGAGCAGGTCATCGACCTCGAGGTTTGACTCTCCTATGCCGGTGACCAGATCTAAATAGTTAGTGGCGCGGCCGAGATGGACCACGTGATAGGTCGTATCACCGATGAGCAGCGAATCCTCGATACTGACTTCCTCGATGGCTTTCAGAGCAGCGATCACCTCGGTGGTCTTTGCCCCCTCCTTCGAGGAGAGGGAAATCCCCAGCATCTGAGGCTTGAGTCGCCAGAGGGTTCGGTCGATCTTGAACCCGGCCAGTTTCACCGCCGCCGTCACCTTATCCAGACTCAGCAACGCCTTGGGACCCCCGCCACCGCCGTAGAAATGCAATTCGCCGTCTTTGACCTCTGGGTGCAGGCAGTTC
>JBBWWE010000337.1:0-13966 GCA_050256595.1 Planctomycetota bacterium | reverse complement strand
AGATCTGCACATGCTGGCTGATTTGCCGGTAGACGATTCTCTCGGAACCTTTCATCACGCCGCGATTCCCGCCGCGTTGATCGCTCCCGACTGGAAGTTCCCTCATACCGGAACAACCATCGATGAAGCAGCCCGGTCGTTGGGCCCGGCTCCGGATGGTTTCTTACCGGTGCCCTGATGCGGCTCTTTCCTCAGGGACAGGAGATGGAGCACTCCAGAGCATCCGCAGTCGGATCTGGACCACACTCCTCGAATGGCTGAGGTAGAGGCTTTCCCGACACGAAGAGATGATCGAGCAAGGTCACGGGATCCGAGATGTTAAGGACCCCGTCATCATTGCAATCGCCTGCATCCAGACAACCGATGGTGGCACTTCCGGCGACAAACAGCATTCCCAGGATCTGGATGGCATCTCCGAGGTCCGTGGAACTACTTCCATCCACGTCACCTCGTCGGAATACATCCATCAGGGTAACTCCGAGTGCCCCCATGTCAGGAGCCGAACCGTCGGGATCCAGTGGAAGAGCAGGATTTCCACTATCGATACAGGGAGAACCGACCTGCAGGGTCAGGATTCCCGCAGCAGGATCGACAAAGAGTGGATCCTCGTCGATGCATTCGATGGCCTCGATCCCGGATGATGCGAGTCCTTCGATACAACTGTAGTAAGCGATGGTAGATCCAGGCTGAGCATCGATGCTCGGGATTCCTCCCCCTATCACGATGCAGGAATCGAGCAGCAGCACGCCGGGGTAATCGTTGTTAACCCTGATACTGGAGGCTGAGCCGAAAGCGGGCGGGCCAAAGGTGCAGCGTTGCATCGTCACGTTCACTGGATTGAAACTGATGACAACATCGGCACCACTACCCGAGGCCAGATTGCCGTGAAAAACGCAATAGCGAACCTCCTGGAGTAACTGGTCATCCGCCACATCGAACAACAATCCCCCCCCGCTGGCTCCTCCGGAGTTATAGAGAAGCGAACATCGTTCCATCGTCAATTGGGAGAAATCGGATACCACCACTGCTCCGCCCACGATCAAGGAACTGTTCGAGGAGAACTCGCAATCGAAGAAATCTCCCTCACTATCGAGGTACAGCCATACTCCTCCCACGAGCATCTCAGCACTGTTCTCCGTGATCTGGCACGACTGCATCTGCACTGAACTCGCCTCGCAATAGATGGCGCCAGCAATGGTGTCGGATTGATTTCCCTGTAGCACGCAATTGACCAGGGAAACACCCGAGTCAACTCCGATGATCGCCAGTGCGCCTCCGGAGTCGAGAGCGAGGTTCGACAGGATCTGAACCTGTTCGAAAACGATCTGCTGCGAGGGTCCTGCATCGATGAAGACCCCGCCTCCGACGGAAGCCTGGTTACCTTCGATGATGCACTCGCGTATGCAGGGAGAAGAACCGGAGATGTAGAGCCCGCCACCCAGCTGGGGACCTGAACTTGCGGTGCCACCACCACCACTGATCTTGAATCCCTCCAGCATCGCAAGACTCGTCTCGCCGGACTGAAACACCACCACCGAGGCACCGAGGGTTCCCTCGATGAGAGTATTCTCTGGTCCTTGCTCCGATCGAATCACGATGTTCTTGCCAGAAAAATCGATGGATTCGTTCCAGATTCCGGCGGCAACGATGATTTCATCCCCATCGTTGGCGATGGCGATCGCTTTTTGAATCCCCGCTACATCCTGGGGAACCCGAATTTCGATGGCATGACTCCAGCTGCAATAACTGAATGCCATGGTGAGAAGGAGGGTAAATCTCAAGGCCGCAGGAATAATCATGCAGTCCTCATTCTTATTCGTTCCTCGAACCAGCACGGCTGCCGAGGAGAAATAGGAGCGGGCTTTGAAATAACATCTGTCACGATAGTCACGAATGTTCGAATTGAATGGTACAGCAGCGAGACGACGGCTGCAGCCCGAGGGCGAGCATTAGCCGAGGCTAAACAATAAATTGCTCTATGTTAAATATTTGATTGTGTCCGTGGGTCGGCACCCTGACAATGGTCGAATGAAAAACTATAAATCGGTTCTGGTGCTGACTCTGGCGCTCTCGTGCTGGTCCGGCTGTACGAGCAACAGTTCCACCGCCTCCACCACTACCAACGGCAATCTGAAGATCCTCTGTACCACCAAAATGCTGTCGGGCCCGCTCTCTGACATCGTCGGATCTCATGCCGAAATCACCACCTTGATGGGGCCCGGTGTCGACCCCCACCTCTACAAGCCTTCCCCCGGTGATGTGCGCCAGATCAGTTCATCCGACCTGGTCCTCTTTCATGGCCATCACCTCGAAGGTCGGATGGGCGAAGTGCTCTCGAGAGCAGAAGGCGTCACCCGCGATGGTCGAACTCGCCGTGCCTTCGCGGTTACTGAACGGATTCCAGAGGATCGGCTGATCATCACCACATCAGGAACCGTCGATCCCCATCTATGGATGGACATCTCCTTGTGGCTGGATGTCGCTCGTGAAATCGAGCGAATCCTTGCAGAGGTCGATCCCGCTAACAGCGCCGAATTCGCCTCTTCCATCACGAAACTGGAACATGAATTGACCCTCCTCGATGAGCAAGTCGAGGCATTGCTGGCCTCGATCCCCCAGCAACGCAGGATCCTGGTCACTGCACATGATGCATTCGGATATTTCGGAAGACGCTACGGCCTTGAAGTGCTCGGAATCCAGGGAATCAGCACAGAATCAGAAGCTTCCATCCAGCGAGTCAACTCGTTGGTCGAAATCCTATCGTCGAGAAAGATTCCGGCGGTATTCGTTGAGTCGACCGTGCCCGAGAGAAACGTTCGCGCCCTGATAGAAGGATGCAAATCCAGGGGGCACAATCTGCGTATCGGGGGCGTCCTCTACAGCGATGCTCCAGGCCCTGCCGATTCCGGTGCTGCTCGCTGGAGAACGATGGTGCTCCATAATGCCCAGGTGATCTCGGAGGCACTGCGATGACCCGGTCGGCAGTGGAAATCCACGACCTGACCGTCGCCTACCGCGAGAAACCGGTTCTCTGGGACATCGACGCGGTCATCCCGGAAGGCTCCCTGGCGGCCATCGTCGGCCCCAACGGGGCTGGCAAGAGCACTCTTCTGTCGGCGATTCTCGGCACCATCGAGCCCGCCAGTGGCTGGCTGAAGATCTTCGACAAACCCATCGAGGAGTCCGACGAGATCCTTGGATTCGTCCCCCAGCGTGAGAGTGTCGACTGGGACTTTCCGGTCGAGGTGCTCGACGTGGTGATGATGGGGACCTACCGGAGACTCGGATGGCTACGAAGACCAGGGAAGGCCCAGCATGATTGGGCGATGGAATGTCTCGAAGCGGTGGGGATGGCTGATCTCCAGCGCAGACAAATAGGAGAACTCTCGGGCGGACAACAACAGCGCGTCTTCATCGCTCGCGCACTGGCCCAAGATGCGCAAATATTTTTGATGGACGAACCATTTGCAGGGGTCGACGCAGCGACCGAAGATGCCATCCGCAAAGTGCTGGAAGATCTGAAAAAACGTGGCCGTACCGTGATCATCGTCCACCACGACCTGCAGACCATCGAACACTTCTTCGATCATGTGTTGCTACTCAATCTGAGGCTGGTGGCATCTGGACCGACCGAAGAGATCTTCACCCAGAAAAACCTGCTCAGAACCTACGGCGGTCGATTAACCCTGCTCGATGAAGCTGCCGAAGCCGTGCGCAGAATCCGTACGGGAGCCGGTGGGGGCGGATCGTGATCTCTCCCAATACCATCGTCATCCTGATCGGCACCACGGCGCTGGGAATTTGTTGCGGGCTGATCGGCGCCCTGATGCTATTGCGAAGACGTGCATTGCTCTCGGATGCACTGGCGCACGCGACCCTTCCCGGGGTCTGTATCGCGTTTTTACTGTCGGGAAGCCGATCGACACTGACGCTCGGGCTCGGAGCCTTCGTTAGCGCATTGATCGGTGCCGTTCTGGTATCGCGATTACCTCGCTTCTCCCGGGTGCGTCGCGATTCGGCAACCGCCTGCATACTGGGGATTCTGTTCGGTGCCGGCATCGCTCTCTCAGGAATCATCCAGCGATCAGGACCCGGCGCAGCCGCAGCGGGCCTCGACGGACTTCTGCTCGGGCGCACAGCAGGGATGCTACGCTCGGAGGCTTTCGTACTCAGTTGTGCTGCCATCGTCATGAGCCTGCTGATCTTCACCTTGCGCAAGGAACTGCTCCTGAGTTGCTTCGATCCGTTCTTCGGACGTTGTTCCGGTCAGGCAACAGGGCTTCTCGATCTGTTACAGACCTCGTTACTGGCAGCAACCATCGTGTTGGCTTTACCAGCAGTCGGAGTCGTACTCACCGCCGCCCTGGTGGTGATCCCACCAGCGGCTGCTCGCTTCTGGACCAATCGCTTCGATGCACTTCTTCGTATCTCAGCATTGCTCGGTGCGGCCTCGGGAATCACGGGTACTTTTATCAGTGCCTCTCATCCGGAATTGCCTGCAGGACCCGTCATCGTTCTGTCGGCGACGGGGTTCTTCACGATCTCACTGCTGGCAGCACCGAAACGAGGGATGATTGCCCGAAAACTGAAATGGACAGCCCGTAAACGTCAGCGCGAAGTTCGTAAGATTCTTCACACATTGCTGATAGCCTCGGAGCAGGATCAGGATTTCCTGTCCACCGATCAGATCCTCGCCGGAGCGGTCTCCGCCAGTCCCCGAGTTCTGAAACGAGCCATCCGAGAAGGCTTCATCGAGAAAAATGATGAGCAACTCCAACTGACCGAACTGGGGGCGCAACGGGCACTGAGAGCGCGAAAATCTCAAGAGATCTGGCGCGAGTGGCTCACCTCCGAGGCCGCCATCGACCGTGACCTCATCGATCTCGACGAGGAAGAGGTCGAGAAGTTACTTCCCACAGAACTGGTTCGGGCGCTCGAACATTCGATCCATCGGCGAGAGGCAAGCCGATGATGGATCTGCTTTCAGCGGAAGGCTGGGAAATCCTGTCAGTTGCAGCCTGCGCTTCGGTCGCCTGTGGGATCATCGGACCCCAGTTGATTCTGCGTCGCAGGGCGATGCTCGGAGACGCGATCTCTCATGGAGTTCTCCCGGGACTCGTTCTCGGCTTTGTCATCTCCGGTTCGCGCGGCCTATTTCCGATGATGGTCGGCGCTCTGATCGCAGCGCTGCTCGTTTCATTCCTGGCAGAGTGGTTACGCGACCGCGCAGGACTCGATGGAGGAGCCGCCCTGGGGGTGGTCTTCACCAGTCTCTTTGCCATCGGAATCATCCTGGTGGAGATTTTTGCCAGGGATGTGGACCTGGATCCAGGCTGTGTTCTTCACGGAATGGTCGAACTGGCACCGCTCGATCAGGTCGTGTGGTTCGGTCGCTCGATTCCTCGATCCCTGGTACCGGTATCGATCGCTCTCATCTTGAATCTCGTCGTGACTTTGCTTTTGTGGAAGGAATGGAAGATCTGCGCGTTTGATCCAACGCTGGCCAGAGCCACCGGACTCCCGGTGAAAACGCTCGAACAGGGTTTGCTCGCACTGGTCGCCATAACCTCTGTCGCTTGCTTCGAAGCGGTCGGTTCGGTGCTGGTCATCGCCATGCTCGCGGTCCCCGCAACGATCGCCCACCTGCTGTGCAACCGCATGGGTTCGATGGTGATCGTCTCGATGCTGGCTGGATTCCTCTCCGCTTTCATCGGGACCATTTCCGCCGAACAACTCAACACCAATGTGCCTGGCATGATGGCAACTTCGTCCGGTTTCCTGCTGATGGGTGCCGTACTGCTGGCTCCTGGACGCGGAGTGATTCCCAGTTCTTTGCGAAAGTTGCGCTGGAATCTGCGGGTTACCATAGAGGATCTGCTCGCGGAAGCTCAACTTTGCGCGGACAGTTCGCGTTCTGTACCCACCGCCCGACTGTTCAGTTTCCGCCACCTGGTCACTTCACTTCTGGAAATCCGGGGATTCATACGCGGTGGAAAACCACGTGGAGATGGCAAGAGGATCGCCCGTGCACTACTCGAGAAGAGGGGGTTATGGCGTCGGTTTGCCGCCGAGAGACTCGGTCTCGCCCCGGACCATCTCGATGATCCGGCGCACAGGATCGAACACCACCTCGATGAAGATCTCACACGCAAGATCGAAACCGGTCTGGATTCGAAGCGAAGCTAGGATGCCACTTCCCGGACCTCGATCGACTGTGCCAGAGACCCACTGATCGCCACCGGTCTCTCGGCTTCACTCGGCATCAGTAACAGCGGACCACCACCGGGTTCCCGCGCCTCCACGATGATCCTGGCACCGGGTGTCACTCCGCGCTCACCGAGCCAGATTAAAACATCCGGTAGAGCATCGATCACTCTCACCACCTCGAGAAGGACAGAGATGGGAGCTTCCGTCAGTATGATCTCCTCTATTTTTCCCGGGAGTCGACCTTCGCGATCGGGAATCGGAGAACCATGAGGATCTCTCGATGGGAAATCGAGAGCCTCTTCCATCCTGCAGATCAACTCCTCGCTGACCGCGTGCTCCAGCCTTTCGACTTCCGCATCGACACGGTCCCACGGAACCCCGAGAATCGTAGCGATGTACGATTCCAGGATGCGATGACGCCGTACTGTCTGGAGAGCCAACTCGCGCCCCTTGGAGGTCAATCGCACGCCGTGGTAGGGCTCATGTTCCACCCAACCCTGCTCGCCAAGACGTCCGGCCATGCGAGTCGCAGAAGGGTGAGAGACCCCCACCCGATCGGCCAGTTTCCCGGTCGCGATCCACTGCTGCGGCTCTCCGGAGAGTTTCCACAGGGCCCTCAGGTAATTCTCCTCGGACTCGCTCGGCAAAATTCCTCCCGACAACGGCTCTCAACCTTTCGAGATCCTACACCATCGATGGCGGTCAGGCTTGACGACTGGCAAAGAAGCGGCGACAAACAACTAAGACAACCATTCGCTGGGATCAGAGGTGGCAAGCGCAGCCTGCAAGAATACCCATCGAGTGAAGGAGCGTGGAGGTAACTTGAATTCATCCCGACAGGATTCGGAATCAGCTCATCCGGAGGCCGATTCCTTTCACTTCAACACCCAGGTCAAGGTCAGGCTTCCGGAAACCGATGCCATGGGCATCGTGTTTCACGGTAATTACTTCACATATCTCGAGGTCGGTCGTGTCGACTACCTGCTCAACCTCGATCTGGCTGAAGGCCTCAGGCCGATCCGAGAATTCGAGAATGTCGTGGTCGCAGCCCATCTCGATTTCAAATCACCCGCGCGACTTCACGACCTCCTCAGTATCGATGTCTGTACCCGAGAGATCAGAAATAGTTCCTTCACTTTTGGATTCAGAATCCGTCACAAGAATGAAAATCGAATTGTCGCACTCGGTTACACCACTCACTGCGCCATCGATCAGGATTTTAAACCGATCGAGGTTCCGCAGAATTTCCGTGCAACGATTTCACGGTACGAGGGCTGGAAGGACCGTTCCTGATGGGTAGTATTTTCAGTTCGATCATCGCTGGTGAAATCCCCTGCCACAAAGTCTGGGAAGACGACAACCACCTGGCGTTTCTCGATATTCGTCCGATTCAACCGGGTCACTGTCTCGTCATCCCGAAACGAGAAATCAGCTACATCTTCGACATGGAGGAGACGGAATACTCGGCGCTCTGGAATGCGGTGCGGACGGTGGAAAAGAAACTCCGCACGGCCACCGGTTGCCAGAGGGTAGTGATCTCCGTGGTCGGCTGGGAAGTCCCTCATGTCCATGTCCATCTGGTTCCAACCGATGAACTGGCGAGTTTCCCCATCCCCTCGCCGTGTGATTTCGACGCAGCAGAATTCCCGACCCTGGCTGCCCGAATATCGGAAGCCAGCGACTGATCAACCGTCTGGGCGGCTCTGTAAGTTCCCTGAACTGCGCGCCTGCAACCCTAGGGGCAAACTCCGTCAGGTATGCAATCGGAAAGCGTGTCGTCCGTGGGATCCAACCCGCACTGGGGGAACGGGAACGCCGGAGAATCTCCTCCCGAGAACAGGTACGAGACCAACCCCACTGCAGCCGAGATGTTGACCGTGCCGCTATCTGCGAAATCCGCCGCATCGACGCATGACAGGATCAAACCGTCGAAGAGATACGCCAGAATCGCAACAGCATCGGAGATGTCTACTGAACCATCGCCGTTGGGATCGCCTCGCAAGAAGGACGGACCCTGATTGCAAATCTGAGCCACCACCTCGAAGTCATCGATTCCCGCCTCGACGAGGGACCCCGCATCCAGGTCCGATGCGATGAATCGCATCTGGATCGTGTTCGTCAGGGGAACCAGTAACGACGGATCGAAAGAATGCTGAATCCAACCACCATTGGTATCCGGGCCGTTGGCAGGTCCAACCGTTTCCACGTTGACCCAGGTGGTCAGGTCACTACTGATCTCGATGACGAAGGTATCCGCATAGGGAGCCGCACCGGTGCCGGTAGAATACCAGCGCCAGTATTTGATGGAGAAGGTCGAGGCTGGATCCACCCCGGTGGCCATATCGAACACTGGAGAGAATAGTGTCGTGGCTCCACCATCGACGTCATTTTCTCCCAGCGATCCTCCCACGGAGCCCTGGCCGGTCACCCAGCAAAGGGTACCCACTTCGCTGTGATCCAACTCCGGAGCCGCACCGGTGCCAAGCGGATCGGTGCGGATCCAGACTCCTGTCGTCGCCGTATCGGTTGGCGCCCCGACCGACCAACCCAGATCGACTTCCATCGAGTCGTCGACAACCGTGTTCAGTTCCGAAATTACAGCGACCTCGAATGGGCTACCTGCTCCTGCGGACGGGGAAAAATGTGACGCGCCGACGGTGTCCTGGAAACTGAAGTAATACTGAACCAGCTCTCCGCAGT
The DNA here is from genome assembly GCA_050256595.1 of Planctomycetota bacterium. Taxonomy (GTDB): domain Bacteria; phylum Planctomycetota; class UBA8108; order UBA1146; family UBA1146; genus UBA1146. The sequence goes on along the minus strand of JBBWWE010000337.1, from coordinate 5,059 downwards.
CTTGTGGCGGAATCGTTCCGAGATATTGATCTGCGCCCAACGGTTGCAGCGCCACCGACTGGAAAGCTGCCGCACCCTGTCTGTACAGCAACTGTCCCGTGGAAGCATCGGGAGTGGCAGTACCCGCCACCACCAGCAATCGGATCGGTGCAGATTCGAGCGGCAACAATGTCTCCGGGCGCCCTTCCGGATAGGTGATCAGGATGTCGGGCAACGCCGGGCAATCGATGGAGTGCTGGGCAAACGCATCGCAAATTGCTGCGAAGTTCGGCGTTCCGTTATCGACACTCCCATCGTCATCATCGACCGTGAGAACCTCGATCGCAGTCTGAGGATGGGCACTGGAACTCCCGGAACCACCGATCGTGATGAGTGACCAATCGACGGCCAGTTGTTGAGCCACGGCGAGGCCTTCGGCCGACCCCAGACTGTTACCCAGGTTGTCCCGGATCCGCCAGAAACTCGCTCCCAGAATCTGACCACAGAAATGAACCGCGCTCTGCGGGCATGGATACTGCACATTTGCGGCCACCGGGTCGCGAACCACGGTGCCGGGTCCGAGAAAATCGTGTCCAATGATCGGATCATCATAGATGAGTATGCTCATCAGATCTCCGAACCCCTCACCGAAAGCACCCTGGCCCAAACCGAGACGATTGACGATGAAATGACCGTACTCGTGCGACACAACGCTCGCGTAAGCGGTGTTCACGCACCCTCCACCCTCCTGGAAAAAATTGATGCTCTGAGCTCCGGGGCTGTAGAAAGCGTTACAGGTATCGATGATGTTGACGTTGCAATCGATGGCGATGTCGATTCCAGGATTGCCCGCGAAGGTGCGATCGCGATAGAAGTCATGGGTGATGTTGGTGTAATGGAACCCGTTCACTTCCGCCTGTACCTGCGCATTGGGTAGCGGATTCAGTTCAACCGTTGCAGGACCTGGAGGTGTCGTGGGAGTGGTGACGGAGAGATTGGCACCCGCTTCGTTCTGAACCACGACCCACTGTCCCACCAGGGATGAATTCAGATTCACCGGAGCGGTCCCAGCGTGGGGGATCAGAAAAGTTCCATCGACTTCGGCAAAGGTGGAGGAGCCGCCAGAGATGGCAACAGGGACACGCCCCACCGCCTGGTCTACAGCCGGATTGGTGGCAGTATCAGGACGGTTGTTCTGATTGACCCTGCCCCTGACCGCACCGGCAATATCGGTGTGAATGATTTCGTTTCGGACCTCCAGGATATCGCCGAACTCGGGATCGACGAGAACGCTCCAGTCCGCGAACTCGGAGGGATCTGGATTCATCGCCGAGACCCGGTACACCAGACGCGAGGAATCACGCAGTGCGGCACTCGCCTGGATCACCAGTTCGGCTTCTGACCATTGTGGGAGTTTCTCGGCAGCCATTTCTTCACGAGCACGCAACAACGCTTGCTCAGGAGTCAGTTCAACGGGGGCGTAACCTCTTATCGGTTCCATGGCCAGATGACCGGCGGCATAGACCACCGCCATCTCGCCGGTATCGAGATCGGGACGAACCAGGATTCGAAAAGCCGAGTACTCCACCGGAACTCCATCGATAACCTGTCGATACGCAAACACGGTAGCGGCGCGATCGAGCAAGTCGGTCTCGTAGATCAACTCCAGATCACTACCGAAGATCCCGAACAAGATGGCGTGTTCTTCCAGGAACCGATCTACCGCCTCCTGTTCGGTATGCCCTGTCGACGTCGGAGCTCCGTACAGAAAAGTACGACCGAGCCGATCTCTTTCCAGTCGAACGTCTGGATACCAATCTTGCATCGAATCCCAGGCTGAGATGATTTCTGTCTCGTAGGGCCGTTCCGACCACTCCTGAGCGGTAAGGCAAGCTGAAAAAGAAACCAGCAACCCCAACACCAGACACGTATTCAGCAGTCCGTCGTAGATCTTCAAGGCCATAGCCTCCCCTGATGAACGTGAAAACAATTTTGACGGGCAAAGGTAAATAGGCCACCAGGACCAAGAAACTCGAGATGTAGCAACAAGCCACTAAGCCCAATGGACCCACACAAGTCCTAGCGGCCATGATAAAAGGAGAACCCTCGCGCAGCGAGAAGGTAATCCACCACAACAGCCACTCTCGGAGCACCGTCGAGTACCCAGGGATGATTGAATTCTCCCGGATCAGGGACAGATGGTCGCTTGAACGCAACCAAGGGCATCGCTGGTCGGATCTGGCCCACAATCAGGGCCAGCCGCCACCCCACCCATGAAAAGAACCTGCAATAACTGGATGACATCGGTGAGATCCACCATTCCTGCGTCATCGAAGTCGCAAGCATCTGCGCAGGCGAAATCAGTCTGAGGACCAAACAGAACATCTAGCATTTGCACCACGTCACTGAGATCGAACTGACCATCCACGTTGCAATCCCCGCGAGAAAAATCGTTCTCGACAGGCGGACTGGGCGGCCCCCCCGTACAGGTGATCACGCTGATCTCCACGAGATCGATTGCCGCCTCGGTGATGCTTCCAGCCCCCAGGTCTCCGGTACGGAATTTCAGCATCAAACTATCGGTGGTGGATTCACCCTCATCGATCAAGAAAGAGTTCCGGAACCAGCCTCCATTCGACTGGGGATTTCCTGGTCCCAGAGTTTCGACCACCTCCCACGACACCCCTGCATCAAGACTCCTCCATATCGTCAAAACGTCATCGGGAATGGAGATCGAGGTAGAGTTGGAAAACCATCTCCAGTAAGAAATCCGGTGTCGTCCCGTCGGTGACAACTCCAACTCCGTGGTAGTGAGAGTGGTTTCCCCGTAGTCCACGTCATGAATTCCAGCGCTATCCCCGGGAGATCCAAGCCCCGTGACGTAGCAACTCAGGTCTCCACCCGGCGCTGGCACTCCAGCACTGGCCTGGGCATTCGACGCGACCGGGATTCCCCATTCCCACAAACCAAACAGAGCCCCATCGGAAGCATCCGAGGTACTCCAGCCAGGATCCGTTGCCATCGATTCCTGCAGGATCTGGTTCGCTTCGTCGGCACTGATGGTGGAGAAGGGCGCCAGCAAGGCGCTCTCTGGCAGGGTCGTGATGAACCCTAGGTCATCCTCGACTTCGATATACCACTCGACCTGATCGAGACACTCGAGTGCCGGGAAGATCCCTTCCAGTAATCCAGGTGCCGTCTCGGCCAGCAGGAAGGATTGCCAGGTTCCCGACCCCTCTCTCCATAACACCCTCGAGCCGCCAGCAGCCGGACCCGCGAGGATTTCTTCGAAGAACACTCCAACCGGGACGGTGGTCGCGGGGGGAACCAGTTCTCCAGGGCCCTCTTCAAGGGTGAGAATCAGGGTAATCAGATCGGGACAACCCAGTCCACGCGCCCCAGCAGCAGCACAAATCTCATCCCAGTTCGGAGTTCCGTTGGTGAGATCTCCATCATCATCATCGATGGTAAGGATCTCCGTGATGGTGGTTTCATGGATCGGTTGCGAACCGAGCGACCCCGCGGTGATCGATGACCAGTCGACGAACAGATCCCGCATCACCTCATCACCGATCGCTACACCATACTGATCGCGAATGAGAACCCCGAGATCGAACCAGAAGCCCGCCAGCGCCTGGCCACAGAAGTGGATTCCACCAGAACAAGGAACCGTGACTCCAGCACTCTCGACATCCCGAACATGCTGTCCCGCACCAATGAAATCCCTGCCTATGATCGGGTCGTGCAGATAAGTGACAGCAAGTGAGTCGCCGTATCCCTCACCAAAAGCACCCTGGGCCAGGCCCAGAGAATCGACCACATGGTGTCCGAATTCATGAAGCACAACGGAGGAATACGCACTATCGACACAACCGCCACCCTGGCGCAGAAATCTCAACATCGAACTCGTCGGGTCGTAATAGGCATTGCACGTTCCACCCATACCCGTGGTCGCATTGACCGGGGTTGCCATCGCCGGAAATCCACCGGGGGCATTAACGAAATAGTTGTAGCCCTGCTCGACGTAATGGAACGCGTTGACCTGGGCGGTCGAGTCCGGCTCATCCGCTGCGTTGATGACCAGGTCGACTCCGTTGGGGTCTGCATCGGCACTGTCAGTGGCTTCGGCGGCGATGGCGCTGGTCACCCCACCCCACACTCCCTGCAATCCGGCCAGTACGGTGAAGTTGGTTCCACTACCGCGCATCAGCAGAAAATCTCCAGCGACGTCACTATGTGTCGTTACCCCGGCACCCGAGACCGCGGCTCCACCCAGCGAAAACACCTCGCCGGAGACGACACCCTGAGGCGAGGTGCCGGGAGTCCGGATCGCACTGACGGTCCCGGGAATATCGATCTCGCAAATTTGCTCCTCGACCGCGAGCAGCCTTCCGGTCATCGAATCGACATCGATTCGCAGGCTGCTATGAAGACCGGGCAGATTGGAAATACCGGCGCTGACCCAGCACAGGCGTGGCTCTCCGTCGCTCCCCCCGACGATCTCCAGGTTCGGCTCCGACCAGGTTCGAGCCGGGTGATCGCGGCGAGCCGTTGCCGCTGCGGCAGCCGCCCCGACGACCGGATCGCCAAGTTCGATCGGTGTAACGAAATGAAAGGACCGATAGCCCACCGACCATAGCGAAACGGTGGAATCCCATCGCACCAGGGATCGCCCCAGACTGCCCCTCACTGGATACCCCTGGATCTGCTGGTGCCAACCAACGAAGACACGGCCATCCGCCGGATCGCGAATCCAGGAGATCTCCATCGTGGCGGCGACTCTGTTGCCCAGAGCCCGTTCCAGATCGAGTTGCAGGGCTTCGAGAAGATCGGTCGATGCCGGGCCTCGGGTTGTGAAATCGGTGTGACTCTCGGCGAAAAGCACCGTGGATCCCAGTAGCAGAATCGCTGAAAGGAACGCTGTGAGTAGACCTCTACCGGCAACTGGAGTGGAAAAACACGTTCGGCGTGGCGTGAATCCTGGAATAGGAGCGGTGTCTCTGATCGAAACCACTAGTGCCTCCGAGACTGTATCGAGCCCTACGAATCGCGTTTCACCACGAAAATCCTCACGGGCTGA
>JBBWWE010000336.1:0-2929 GCA_050256595.1 Planctomycetota bacterium | reverse complement strand
AACTTGTGGCCCTGAAAGAAAACAGTGGCCAGTTGAACCGTCTCGAAAGCAAGCGCCAAAGACTAAAAGCTGAACTCGATCGGGTCGAAGAGCAGGTCCGTGAGTTTCTGGCACAATATCCCGAAGTTCGCTCATACTTGGCTGCTGCTGGCGGATCCTTGCGTCGATTGACCCCATCGGGTCGTCGTCCTCGTGGTTGGATTCGTTCACAGGTGGAGACGATTCTCGCCGAGGCCACTACACCACTGACTCCTGCAGAAGTGCGCGATGAGATCGCCACCAAGCACCCGGAAGAGGCGACCAAGAATCTATACCTGGCGGTCTTCCAGCACCTGCGCAGACACGATGAGTTCGAGCAGGACGGTGCGGGTCGCTGGCTAATGAAGCAGACCGAAATCGCCTGATCAACCGCTTCCTGGCGAGATGAGTTTCTGACTCCCATTCGGGGGCTCGGTTCTTTCCGAATTCTATACACGGGGTGATACACGCCTACCGCGCGAAACGCATCGTGCAGGAACATTCGCAGGGACCCGATTCTGTGGATTTGACGGAGGAGTTCGATGTCTCAGAGTTCCGATCCGCAACAACCCGATCCTGTTCGCTCTAGCCTTTTCTCAGGAGTCATCGCGATCGCGCTGATTGCATCGGTCGTGGCGCTGGCTGCCAATAGCATCCGTGATCACGGTTCCATCAACTTTAGCCGCAATTACTTCAAGAAACTCCCCGTCGTGACGGATACTACCGAGCAGCCACAGCCGACAACTGATTCCGAATCAGGTGAGGCTCCTGCTCCCGATGATGGAATCCAGCGACTCTCTTTCGAAGAAGCACACGATAATTTCATCACTGGCGAGGAAGAATACGAATCGACCGGAGAGTCGATCTACCTGTTCGTCGATGCGCGTGTTCGTGACCAGTACGAGGAAGGCCACATTCCCGGGGCGGCCTGGCTCTACCACTACGAATCGGAGAATCTGATCGATGAACTGCGTCCCGAGCTCGAGATGGCTTTCTTCATCATCATCTACTGCAACGGAGGGGACTGCGAGGACAGCATCCACTTGGCGACAGATCTGATGTCCCTCTACGGACTTCCCGGTGAGAACATCTTCGTCTACGAGGGTGGCCTCGACGAGTGGGTCGAGAACGAGATGCCGGTTGTCTCCGGACCGGAGCGTCGCTGATGGGCCCGATCCGCAAACTCGATGCGACCGGTTTGCCTCTGCTTCTTGCGCGCATCATCGTGGGCTTCACCTTTCTCTATTACGGCGCCCAGAAGATCTCTGATCCCGTCGCATTTTTGAAGAGCATCGAGGCCTACAACATGTTGCCGGCAGAACCTTCGTGGATCATCAATGGAGTCGCCGTGATCCTTCCGTGGATCGAGGTGCTCTGTGCAGGTGCTTTGCTCAGTGGGATCCAGTTACGCGCTGCGGCACTGTGGACCACCGGGTTGCTGGCGGTGTTCACCCCTGCGATTTATCTGCTGGGCGTCTCGCTGGTGGGAACCAAGCCGGAGTTCCAGAGTCTCTGCGATGTCATCGCTGATTGTGGCTGCGGCAGTGGCGCCGTTCCTGTCTGTCCGAAACTGGCTACCAACTGTGGATTGCTGCTGCTGTCACTGTGGGCGCTGTTGAGTCGATCGACTCGCTTTCGTGGTGGGCTCATCCCCGGAGTGGGCTGAAAACCGCAGACCTCCGGATCGGTCGATCCGTAAGCGAGACCTGAAACGAGTCACGTTTTTCACTTCTTCGTCAATAGACGCTGGATCACCGCTTCGAGCAATCCTTCTCCACCCGAACCGACTCGCACCCAGGCGATGGTTCCCTCTCGATCGATCAGCACCACCATCGGGATGCCACTGACGCCATACCTGTCGAACTCGCTGCGTCCGGTGACGACGAAGGGATAAGAAACTCCGAAGCGGCGTCGAAACTCGACGATATGAAGCATGAAGGCACTGCTGTCCATGCCGTTGACCCCCTGCCCTCGCAGTGGATCATCCTTGCCCGGAAGCCATCCGCGGGGGTAGGGCTTTGTGACTCCGAGTACCTTCAGTCCCTCATCCTTGTGAGCACGATAAATGCGATCCAGTCCCGGCATCAGCACCCGACAGGGACTGCACCAGGTCGCCCAGAAATCGAGCATGACCACTTCGCCGTGCAACTCTTCCAAACTCTTCTTGTCGCCACCGACCCAGATGTTGCTGGTCAGCGGTGGTGCTTTGGTTCCGAGTAAGGCGAGGCGAACTCTGGAGTTTCTGCGTGCACGAGCTTCGTTGCCGTTGCGATCGAGGTCATCGGTGAGACGGCTCCAGGCGCGGCGCGCATCGAGAATTTCGCCACGGGCTGCGTGCAAGTCTCCCCGCAGCATCCAGGCCTCGCGGATCTCGATAGTGCCCGCCTCGAGTTGTTCTGTGGCTTTCCGGATAGCGGTGAGTGCCGCATCTATACGACCCACCTCGGAATGAGCCCGTGCCAGTGGCACCAGTGCCTTCTTTGATTCGGCGCTGTCGGGAAACTTCTTTATCAGGATGCCCAGAATCTTGGTCGCCTCTGCCTGGCTGCCCTTGAGACCGTGATCGGTGCCGATGACGAGAAGGCATTTACGCAGCGCGGCGGCATCTTCATCGGCTTTCAGCAGCACCTCGAGATCTTGACCCTTGCAAGCGTGGAGCAGTTCGAGGGTGCCTCGATGTATCGCGGATAGGTTCTCACTCGCCTCGGCAGCCACCAGGTCGTCATGAGCGCTGCGAATGTCATCGGTGAAATCGTCCAGATGGCCAGTAGCGGTCAGCAATAACACCGAGAGCAGCAGTGAAAGGGCCATCGATCCTCCAGGTCAGACCCGGCATTCTCCGGCGACATCCAAGGATACTACAATCGGATGATTCAGGTCCAGAAAAGGAAATATAGACTCAGGTAACTTT
>JBBWWE010000335.1:0-7151 GCA_050256595.1 Planctomycetota bacterium | reverse complement strand
GGTCGGACTCAAAGGGTTCGGGTTGGGGGGGTCGTCAGGGCCAGGATCATAATCTAAATCAAAGCGTTCGGTCCATTGCGACGAGAAACCGATGCCCAATCCACCGTAGACCGTCATCTTTTCATTGACCTTCCAGGTCGGCCCGATCGCAATGATGGCTCCATTTCGCTCACGAGCCGTAACCGGATCTCCGACCCCCTCGGCAGGTAGACTTGAATGGTGAACTCCGGTGACGGAACCGCTGTAGGAAGTCTGGACGTGGATGAACGTGCCTAGTTGATGATCGCGGAACCAGTATCCTGCAAAGCCGACTCCCGTATCGGACAGCTTCCCGTGTGGTTCGAAGACCTGGAAAACGCCGGCCTGGTTGCCTCCGGCAACCGGCACCACGGCACAACCGGTCACCGCCACCAGCGAGGCCAATAGCAACCAGATCGCACAAAAGCGGACAGTCGGTGAAATCTCCGGTGGCATTCTGTGCTCCCTCGCACAGATCCTCCATCGCCGGGACTACGGTCGCAATAGCCCACCCGGACCTGGCGCCAGATGCTCCGGTCCGCTGCCTCCCGATCATCCCTGCGGTATCCTTCCGGCCGGAAGGAATCCTGATGACCACCGTGTCCCCGGAAACTCGTGAACGATGGCATCAAGGTCGATGTCGCCTCGATCTCCCGGAGTCTGCCGATGGCTTGCTCGAGCAACTTCACCTGCCCTTCGTCAAATCCCTCAAGCAGTGGCACCAACAAAAGGAGTCGACCGTCATCGTCGGGCTACAAGGATGCCAGGGAGCGGGCAAGAGTACCCTTTGTGAACTGGTCCCGGACCTCGCCCACGATCTCCACGGCTTGCGAGTCGGAATTGTCGCGCTCGACGATTTCTACCTGCCGCTGGCGCAAAGAGAACAGCTCTCCCAGCAGCATCATCCACTGTGGATCACTCGCGGAGTTCCCGGAACTCATGAATCCGAACTGGCCGCCGAGGTGCTCGACCAGCTGGCCACCGGGGATGGCAACGCGGTCACCATCCCTTCATTTGACAAGGGTATCGACGATCGGCTGGAGACCTCACATACGATGGAAGGATCCTATGACGTGGTGATCTTCGAGGGCTGGTGCGTCGGGCTGGGTCCTTGCTCTGATCACGACTGGGAAACTCCCATCAATGAGCTGGAGCAACGAGAAGATGCCGAGATGCTCTGGCGTCAACGCATCCGGGATGAACTGGAAGGGCCTTATCGGCAATTATTCGCCCGCTTCGATCACCTCGCCATCCTGCTGGTACCCGCCTGGCAGACGGTTTCACTGTGGCGTGGTCAGCAAGAAGGAAAGTTACGCCAAGACCGTGGTGACACCGCCACCCATTCGATGGATGATGCCGCATTGAAGAGATTTCTTGACCATTACGAACGTCTCACTCGATGGACCATCGAGACCCTCCCTGCCCGAGCCGACTTCATGGCGCGGATTGCAGAGGATCGATCGGTAATCGCCGTCGAGACCAGACAGGAGAACTGATGAAAAGTTGCACGCTATTACTGATCATTCCCTGTTTGTGGATCGTCAGTACCTCGAGTGCCATCGCCCAACCGGTCGTCCCCGATCAAGGTTGGGTGTCGCTCTTCGATGGCACCAGTCTGTCGGGCTGGCAGGGCAAGTCCGATCTGTGGCGAGTCGAAAACGGCGTGATCATCGGTGAAGGTCCCGATGGGGGTCCTGTTCCTGGCAACGATTACCTGTGGCATGTATCGAACTGGAAGGACTTCGTGCTCGAAGCTCGGTTCCGCATCAAGGGCGGTAACAGCGGAATCCAGTACCGCAGCCGTCGAGCCGATGACGGAGAGGCGATCGGATACCAGGCCGATCTCGATGCCCAGAACAGTTACACCGGAATGCTCTACGAATCGCGTGGTCGTGGCATCGCAGTTCCGAGGGGCGAGATGGTCATCCTTGCCGGCGATGGTTCGCGCCAGGAGGTCGGATTCCACCCGGATGCAGAGAAAGCCGTAAAACCACTCTCGGATGGTGATTGGCATCAGATGCGCATCATCGCTCGCGGTAATTCTGTACGCCACGAGATCGATGGAATCCCGGTTTGTTCCTTCACGGATGCTGCAGCCGATCCCGTCCTCGAGGGGAAGTTCGGTCTCCAGATCCACGGCGGAGGCCCGATGCGTATCGAATGGAAATCGATACAAGCACGATCGTGGCAACCGATCGATGGAGATCCTGTCAAGGATTGCGCACGCATCACGCAACGACCCGTCGAGAACCAGCCGCAATGGATCTGGGCTCCGGGTGCCACTCCGGAGAATCCGACCGTCGAACTGGTACGCACCTTCAATGTCGAAAACCAGCAGCAACCGGTAGAAGCCGCCCTCACGATGAGCGGTGACAATCACTTCGTGGCCTACCTCGACGACGAGGAGATCCTGCGTGGCGATAACTGGGAAAAGCCTTCGCGGACCATCATCGGCCAACTGTCTTCTGGTCCTCATCAACTGCGGGTCGAATGTCGAAATGACGGTGGCCCCGCTGGACTGGCAGGGGTTCTCTCCTGGACCACCGCCGCCGGTAACGAGGTGATGATCGTCACCGACGACCGCTGGCAACTTGTCGAAGACAACACCAAGAAGGCCATCGAGATCAAAGGTCCCGTCAGCAGTTCGACTGCTCCCTGGGGAGACATCGGACTGACTCCAGGTGGCTCTGTGACCCGCTGGAGTCTGCCCGAGGGATTCCACGCCGAGGTGCTTCATCAGGTCGACCCGAAGGACGGCTCATGGGTTTGCATCGCCCTCGAAGGTCCCGGCCGGTTCATCACGTCGCCTCAACGCGGTGCCCTGAAGAGAGTGGTGATCGAAGATGAAGCCATCACGGTGACCGATTGCGCAAACTTCGGAGACGCACAGGGATTGCTGCTGGTCGATGGGGATCTGTGGGTTCATGTCGCCGGCCACCGCAAGGACCGCGGCGGTCTGTGGATCCTGTCCGATCCTGATGGCGACGGCTTCTTCGACCAGGAGAAACGACTCTCGGCGATGGGCCCGGGAGGAGAACACGGGGTTCACGCGCTGGTGCGAGGCCCCGATGGCTTCGTCTGGACCGTGGTCGGAAACCACATCGACGTTCCCGAATCACTCCTGACCCGAGATCGCTACCGTAACTGGCAAGAAGATCTGGTCGTCGAACGTATATGGGACCCAAATGGTCATGCCGTCGGCCATCTTGCCCCGGCCGGACAGATCCTGCGCATCGATCCGGACACCCTTGAGTGGGAACGGGTCGCCGGCGGCCTGCGCAATAGTTACGACCTGGCGTTTCACCATGATGGTTCCCTCTTCACCTACGATGCCGACATGGAATGGGATATCAGCACCCCGTGGTATCGCTCACCGCGGGTGGTCGAGGTGGTCTCGGGAGGAGAAGCCGGCTGGCGTGGAGGAGACGCCAAGTGGCCCGATGGAGTGCCCGATGCCGTGCTGCCATCGGTCGAAACCGATCTCTCATCTCCGACCGGAGTCTCATCCGGACTCGAAGGGAACTTCCCCGGACGCTGGCGTCATGCCATCTACATCGCGGACTGGGCTTACGGTCGCATCCTCGCCTACTTCCCCAGAGAAGAAGGCGCCGGATGGAGAGGAACTGTTGAACCGTTTGCCGCCGCCGCGGCTTTCAACGTCGCTGATATGGTTTTCGGTCACGATGGAGCTCTCTACGGTGTGACCGGCGGGCGCGGTACGGCAAGCACGATGTTTCGCATCCGTGCCGATGTGGATTCGCGTCCGCTTCTCGATGCCCCCACCAGCTCGCTGGGCGCACGAGCCCGTGCCCTGCGGCGACATCTGGAAACGGGACACCTGGCAGCCCGAGAAACTCTGCTCGGACTGGCCTGGCGGCACCTGGGCAATCCGGACCGATCGATCTCCTACGCTGCCCGCCTCACCATCGAGCAGTTGCCGGTATCCATCTGGCGCAACCTGGTCCTGACCGATCTCGGATCCAGTACCCGCATCGGTCTACTGGCGCTGGCGCGAGTCGGCGAACAGACCGATCGCGATGTGCTGCTGGAAAAATTGTGTGACCTGCCGGCACCTGCGGGTCGCCGCCAGATCCTCGAGGAGTTGCGCATCGCCACCGTCGCCATCGCTCGGCGAGGAGATCCCGCCGGCGCCACGCGGCAACGGCTTCTGGCCCGATTCGATTCCCTGTTCCCGGCCGGAGATCTCGCCATCGATCGTCTCTGTGGCGATCTTCTGGCACGACTGCGCGCTCCGGCGCTGTCGCAACGAGTCATCCACTGGTTGACAGAAGAAGCGGATGGTGTCGGAGGACTGGCGGCGTTACGACTGTTACGTTTCACACCACGAGACGAACAACAGAATGCGCAGGTCGCTACAGCCCTGAAAGTGATCCGTGAACGCAAAGGAGGCCATAGCCTGCGCGGCTTTGTCGATCATATCGCGCGCGAACTCGACGACGGTTCGGGGCTGCTCACCGTTCCAGACCTTGCCCCACCCGTGATGCCGGATCCCGTGACGCGATGGACCGAGGATTCCCTGCTAGCGGCGGTCTCCAAGGGTGGCGGAGATCCGGTTCGTGGACTCGAGGCTTACCAGAAAGTTCTGTGTTCTCGTTGTCACCGTTTTCAGGATGTCGGCGGTGGGTCCGGACCCGATTTGACGGGTGTCCTGTCGAGATTCTCCGATGTCGACCTGGTGCGAGCGATGCTGGAGCCGTCGCGCGACATTTCCGACCAATATCAATGGAGTATCGTGAGCACCGTCGATGATGTCGCTGTTGGGCGAATTCTACGGCGAAACGGCTCTGTTATGGTGCTGAACACCGATCCCTACGGCTATCAGACGCAGGTCATCGAGGGCGCAATATCGGAAATCGAAGCCTCACCGATCTCTCCGATGCCTCCAGGGCTCATCGATGGCCTGGATGCGAGCGCCGTTCGTGACCTGTGGGCATACCTCGGCAATTCTTCCCAGGGAACCCGGGACTGAGACCTCTTGCGAATTGGCCCTTGAGAGGGACAATAGGTACTGGCTCTGATACCAACATTTTAGAAATCAGACGGAGTCCGCCCTGTCACTCCGGTGTTGTTCCCATCTGTAGAGATGGGAACGCTGGAATTCTCTTTACGAGTAGAAGGAACCTCAATGTTCTCTCGACCCGTTACTGCAATGTCATTTGTACTTTCCCTCGCCTTCCTTTTCGTATGCATGCCAGCACAAGCTGACATCTCCTTGAAGGAGATCCCATTCATCGAACTGCCCGCACTCGAAATTGAGTCGCTGGCAATTGAAGACGAAGAGCGAGACAGTCTCGGACTGGCACCACGCTATGCGGTGCCCAATCCGGTCACCATCACCCCGCAAACACATGGTCGCTGGAACAAACTCGACGAGACAACCGCTGTCTGGCGTCTGCGTTTCAGATGCAAGAATGCCATCAGCATGAACTTTGGTTTCAGTCGCTGGCTCGTTCCGATCGATGCTGAGATGCGCATCTATAATCTCGATCGTACCCATCGAATCCGTGCCTTCGATGTCAACGACATCCAGGATTCGGGAGAACTGTGGACACCTCCAGTTGCCGGCGGAGATGTGATCATCGAGATCCTCTGTTCTCTGGAAGAACGCTGGCTAGTCGAACAGGAAGTGGAACTCAACAGTGTCAATCCTGGCTACCGTGGTTTTTACGAGAACTTCGGCCAGACACCATCCAGTAGTACCTGGCCCTCCTTCTCGGGCTCCTGCAATGTCGATGTCGCATGCCCCCAGTCCGCTGGCTGGGAAAATGAAATCGACTGCGTTGGCGTGATCTCGACCGGTGGTTTCTTGTTCTGTACCGGCTTCATGGTCAATAACACCGCCCAGGATGGAACGCCATTTTTCATGACTGCTGACCACTGCGGCGTTACCGGCGGAAATGCCGGATCACTGGTCGTGTTCTGGAACTACGAGAACTCCACCTGCCGCACTCCGGGGTCCGCTGCTAGCGGAGGCCCGGGCAATGGTACGTTGAACGAGTTCAGTACCGGATCGATTTTCAGGGCCGGTTCCGCCACTTCTGATTTCACGCTGGTCGAATTGAACACCCCTCCGAATGCAGCGTTTGGAGTTTCCTTCTGTGGTTGGAATGCCACTACCTCGTCACCGAGCAGTGCGGTAGGAATCCACCACCCCAATACCGAGGAAAAGCGAATCTCATTCGAAAACGACCCGCCCAGTCTCTCCACCAATTTCGTGACGGTGAATGATTGGGACCTGGGAACCACCGAGCCGGGATCGTCTGGATCTCCGCTGTTCGATCAGAACCACCGCGTCATCGGTCAACTCTGTTGTGGCACCGCAGCCTGTGGTAACAACTTCTCCGATGACTACGGTCGCTTCTCTGCATCCTGGAACCTCGGTCTTGGTTTCTGGCTCGATGCCGCGAACACCGGCCAAATGTTCATCGACACCCTCCCCTCCGGAGGCGGCGGACCGGGTACGGAGAACTGCTCCAACGGTACCGATGATGACGGTGACGGACTCATCGACTGCGCCGACCCCGATTGCGCCAGCAGCCCGGCTTGCTTGCCGCCTTCTGCTGGTGACGAGTGCGGTGACGCGATCGTCGTCATCGATGGTGCCAATGCCATCGATAACACCGGGATGACCACCGGAACCGATCCCATCTCCGACGCTCAATGCCCCGGCACCTTCCTCGGACAGTTCGTCAATGACGGCTGGTACAGCTACACGGCCACCTCCACCGGTTCTATGGAAGTGAGCACCTGTAACAGCATCAGTTTTGACTCAGATATCGCCATCTACAACGGCCCCTGTGGCGCTCTCACCCAGATCGCCTGCAACGGCGACGGCTGCGCCGGATTCACTTCCCTCGTCACCGGCGTTGCCGTGACTGCGGGAACCGAATACCTGATTCGCGTCGGTGGCTTTTCTGCGGGCTCGGGCGTTGGAAATGGCACCATGTCCATCACCGTCGGTGGCGGTGGACCCGGCACCGAGAACTGCACCAATGGCACCGATGATGACGGTGACGGACTCATCGACTGCGAAGACTCCGATTGCGATCTCGATCCTGCGTGCGTCACTCCCCCGGAGAACTGCAGCAATGGAACCGATGATGACGGCGATG
>JBBWWE010000334.1:0-5486 GCA_050256595.1 Planctomycetota bacterium | reverse complement strand
ATCCTGATATCGAGCGCGCTCCAGACGGATGGCTGCCAGTTCAGGGATACCGGAACCCAGTTCCGGAGTCGAGGTCGAGAAGGAGACGGGAACCTCGGGCCAGTCCTCCCCCGTCAGTTGCCGAACGATCGCAAAAGCTCTTAACTGGAGGGTTCCGGTTGCCGTGTCTACATCTACCTCGTAGTGGGGATACCACGAGGCCTGAGGAATCAGGTAACTGACCCGGATGACCCCTCCCTCTCCGGTGCGATCCTGAAGACCCACGACAACCTCGGCTCGAGCGCGTTCGCCGCTGCCGGTCATATTCTGCAGACTCTGACGTGCCTGCTGCACCTTCTCCTGCGCTTCTCGTAGTTGCGAAGCCAGTTCTACCCTGCTCGCGGCAGCACTCAGCATCCCCTGTTTGACCAGATCGAGCAGGGCTTGCCAGACAGCAAGATCGATGGTCACGGGGGCATCTTCATCTTCGGGTCGCTGCGGAAGAATCGATGCAAATCGAGATCGCAGATCCTCGAGCGACTGATCCTCACGTTGCAGGCGAAGCAAAGCCTGCTCCAGGTCCTTCAAGTTCGCTCGTGTCGCTTTCAAGTCGGCAGATTCAACGGGATCTCCACTAGAACGCCGCACTTGAACGGCAACGGAAAGCAGTCCTTCGGTGCCCTCGACCTGGATCGAGGAATCGATGATCGATGCCGGAAGGGGTCCTAGAACCACCTCGCGAAGACCCACTTCTCCTGCAGCGATGGCGAGGGTTCTCTCGACCCGGGCCTGGAGCGAGTAGAGGGTGACCGAAGTTACCTCTCCTTTAACCGCAATCGGGGTGCTGCCTACCCCAACAGAGGCATCCGAAGCAACTCCTGGACTGCTGAAGAAAAACGATGCCGCAGTGACCAGGACGGCGTAAAGAAACCCATTTCGATTGCGATCTATCATCGATCCACCTTTCCGCGGCCAAGGGTGACATCGTGACCACCTGTACCGGGCTGCAGGTCCAGCAGGGCATCTAGCCCTGCGATCCAGTTCCTGCAATCGTTCATGCAAGGACCGTACCGATTCGGCTCTTTGAGTCCTGAAAGGGGCTATCACCCTCTCAGCACGAGAATACAGGTTACGACGAGAAACCGAGAGGGGCGAGTGGCTCCCTTGCCGGTTCGTCATCGATTCCTGCGCAACCTCGGGCTACCATCCGCGGTCACTGGTTGCAAAAGGGGGGGGAGAAAGATGCCGCGCAAGCGACGCATCGATCAGCACAGAGCTGATGCTGATCTCAGACAACAAAGAGTACGCCCCCAGTTGTCGTTGATCCTCGATAACATCCGCAGCCTGAACAATGTTGGTGCCATCTTTCGCGCCGCAGATGGATTCGGCGTTCAGAAAATCTACCTTTGCGGAATCACTCCGACCCCACCACGACCAGAAATAAAAAAGATCTCGCTGGGCGCTGAACTGACCACCGAGTGGGAACACGTGGAAGATCCTGCCATGGCCGTGCGAGTTCTTCAAAACGAAGGAGTCACGGTGCTGGCTCTCGAGCAAACAAAGGAATCCTCTTCTCTCTATGAAGTTGAAATGCCCCACCCGCTGGCGATCGTGCTCGGACATGAAGTGGTCGGAATCGATGAACAGGTTCTCTTTCTCTGTGATGGAGCCATCGAGATTCCGATGTTCGGCTCAAAGCATTCACACAATGTCGCCATTTCGTGCGGAATCGTGCTTTCTGAGGTACGACGAAATTGGCTCTCGCTGGGAAATCCACCTCCCTGGGAATCAACCCCATCAACAAGCGATGCGGAGAAACGTTCATGAGTTACTGGCTAGCCGGTCTCGATGAAGCCGGATATGGACCTCGACTGGGACCGATGGTGATCGGTTTCGTGACACTCGAGAGCCACGAACCGATCGAGGCAGATGCCCCCTGGGATCTACTCGGGCCACTGATCGGGCATGCCGGTCGTCGAGACAAAAACGTGATCTCGGTGGCAGACTCGAAGAAACTGCACAGACCGGGAACCGGTGATCTATCGCGTCTGGAGGAGGGGGTACTCGCGTTCATAGGAGCCGAACGGGATAACCTCCCCCGTACCTTTCGGGAATTGATCGATCATTGCACCGAGAATCGATCCTCCTACCTCGACGAATACCCGTGGTACCGGGGTCAGGATCTGGACCTGCCCTATTCCTGCTCATCGGTGAATCTCTCGGGGAAGATCCGAAGGCTCCAGCGAACTCTCGATCGTTGCTCCATCCGCGCCGGAGAGATTCGTGCCATTCCACTGGAAGTACGAGAGTTCAATTCTCAGGTGAAGGAACGTGGTGGCAAAGGCGCCGTTGATGGCTGGGCGATGGGACGCTTCCTCAGTTGGCTCTGGCGTCAGCATGATCGAAAGACCATCAATGTCTGGACCGACCGACTCGGAGGAAGAGAGCGTTATGGTCCGATGCTCTATCCGTTGTTCCCGGGGTGCAAGTTCAAGATCCTGGAACAGGACAAAGATCGGCAGTCATACCGAGCCACCGACGAGGAAGACAAACGAGTCATCGAGGTCCGCTTCCGTAAGGACTGTGAGCAGCACAGTTTTTGCACGGCACTCGCTTCGATGACGGCAAAGTATCTACGTGAACTTCACATGGTGCTTCTCAACCGCTGGTGGTCCCAGCAGGTCCCCGATCTCAAACCGACCGCGGGTTATCCTCAAGATGCGGGCCGTTTTATCGGTGAAGTCGAGCGGGCTCGAAAGACGCTCGGAATCGATACGGGACTTCTCGTGAGGAGCCGTTAGAGGCCACAGAAGATAGCCTGGGCCGGTATCATTGCCATTTGCGGGCCTCTCGGCTAGGGTTCCCTTCGTCGGAGAATGTCCGCGCATAAATCCGCCTAAGGAGCACCTCGTGCCAGATCCGCACCTGAGTTCCGATCTCGAGATCGCCAGGGCCGCGCCCCTCGTCGATATCCGTCAAATTGCCAGTCAATACGGAATCGAAGAGGATGAACTGATCCTCCACGGCAAACACATGGCCAAGGTTCACCTGTCGATTCTCGATCGCATCGGAAAGAACCCGACGGCGAAATACATCGACGTGACCGCCATCAACCCGACTCCCCTAGGAGAGGGAAAAACCGTCACGACGATCGGTCTGGGCATGGGCCTCAACCACATCGGCAAGAAGGCGGTCTCCACCATTCGACAACCTTCGATGGGACCCGTTTTCGGCATCAAGGGTGGAGCAGCAGGTGGCGGTCGTAGCCAGGTGATTCCGATGGAGGACTTCAACCTTCATCTCACTGGAGACACACACGCTGTGGGGCTGGCGAATAATCTTCTCGCTGCCTGGGTCGATACTTCGATCCTGATGGGAAACCCTCACCGTATCGACCCTCACTCTGTCACCTGGCGACGCTGTCTCGATGTCAACGACCGTAGTCTCCGCAAAATCATCATCGGGCTCGGCGGACCCAAGAATGGAATCCCCAGGGAAACGAGCTTCGACATCAGCAGCGCAAGCGAGGTGATGGCAATCCTGGGTCTCTCTGCAGATGCCCACGACCTGAGAAGAAGGCTGGGTCAAATCGTCATCGGATTGAACGAGGTTGGAGATGCGGTGACCGCAGAGGAACTGGGTGCCGCAGGATCGATGGCGGTTTTACTCAAGGACGCAATCCATCCCACTTTCATGCAAACGCTGGAGGGAACGGGCTGCTTCGTTCACACCGGCCCATTTGCAAATATCGCCCACGGCAATTCTTCCATCGTCGCGGATCGAATTGCTCTGGGCCTCTGTGATTACGTTGTCACCGAGAGTGGTTTCGGTGCCGACATGGGCGCGGAGAAGTTCTTCAATATCAAGTGTCGCGTCAGTGGTATGAAACCAGACGCCGTTGTGCTGGTCGCAACCATCCGGGCACTCAAAGTTCACAGTGGCCGTTACAAGGTTGTTCCTGGAAAACCACTGCCGAATCAAATGAAGCAAGAAGACATCTCCGCAGTCGAGGAAGGCTGCTCTAACCTCAGGAGACATATCGAGAATCTCGGCAAATTCGGAACGCCCGTGATTGTAGCGCTCAACCGATTCCCAACCGATACCGGTGGAGAAATTGAAGCGGTTCTCGACATCGCCCGGGATGCTGGCGCCTTCGACGCAGTGATTTCGGAAGTCCATGCCCGTGGCGGTGAAGGTGGTACCGACCTGGCAGAAGCCATCGTGAAAGTTTGCGACGAGGTGGACGTTGAATTCAAGATGACTTATCCAGATGATCTTCCCATTCGTGACAAGATTAAGGCCATCGGTACGGAGATCTACCGTGCAGACGGAGTCGATTTCAAGCCCGCGGCCAGCAAGGCGATCCGAAAATTCGAAAAACTGGGTCTTGGGAACCTTCCCGTGTGCATGGCCAAAACCCAGTATTCCTTCTCGGACGACCCGAAGAAGGTCGGAGCTCCCGATGGGTTCCGGATCACGGTCAGAGATGTTCGGCTTTCGGCGGGTGCTGGGTTCCTCTACGCGCTCACCGGAGACATCATAACGATGCCAGGTCTGGGCTCACGCCCGGCCCTGCTGCAGATTGACGTTGACGAAGATGGCCTCCCCCAGGGCCTCTTCTAGTACACGATAAGGGAATAGCGAATGTACCTCGCCACGATCGCTTTTTTGCTCTCCTTCAATACAACTCCGACTCAACTCGAAGATGCGAAACCTGCCATCATCTCTTGCTCGATAAAATCTCTCGGTGAAGGAGAAGAGAAGGGAAAGAGCTTCGTCGCCAGGGACAAGAAGGGCAATCTGAAGGTCCAACTCGTCAAGAGTTCGATCATCGAATCGCACACAATCACCTCTGTGAAGGAACTGGATCCAGGAACTGTGATCCATGTACTCGCCAGAAAACAGGAAGAACAGTTCGGAGCAGGTGGTGCGCGCTATCCACCGATGCTCATCCAGGTCCAGGCCATCGTTGCCGGATCGTACAAGCCCTTGGCCGTACCATCAAAATTGACGGGGCAAGGATTCACCTGGGTGAGCGGTCTCATGACATCGGTAGAAAATGGTCGTGAGAGGGAAGTCGCAGACCATCGCTTGACCACGGCACTCGGCACAGAAGTACTACTGATCAAGCTACAAAAGCCCAGCATCCTGAAAAAGCGCCAGAAGATTTTCCTCAACGGCTATCTCGATGACTCCGATCGAAAAAATCGAAAGATGGAAGCCGCCGAGATCATCATCCTTCAATCACGCTGGAAGAAATATGATCAGACTCATGATCTGAAGAACCGGAAGCCGCCGCCGAAGAAGGATGAAGATGAGGAGAGCGAGGAGGACGAGGAAATCCCCTTCTAGGACTTCTCGGAAGATCCGAACAGCAACGCCTGCCGGAGTTTGAGTCCGATCTGCCGCAACAGGTCACCCTTGGTTCCATTTTCTCTGGCCGGGGCACCTGCTCCGGGAGCAACCGTCACAACTCCACCACAACTCTGATGGAAATACTCACGACT
>JBBWWE010000333.1:0-5079 GCA_050256595.1 Planctomycetota bacterium | reverse complement strand
GCGGCAGCACAGCAAGCGGCAGCACAACAAGCGGCAGCACAGCAAGCAGCAGCGCAGCAAGCCGCAGCACAAAAAGCCGCAGCACAGCAGGGGGCCGCAAAGCAGTTGGCGGCCAAGAAAGTCGCAGCATTACAGGCCGCGCAGCGAGCCGCCGCCGCCGGTGAGACAACGGAGGGAGCCGCCGCATCGGCGGCTCCAGCCGTGGCTCCGAAGAGACCAGGTCGGCCGGCGGCACCCGTCCGTAGATCCGCCGCCAGGAGAGTTGCGAGTCGATCTGCTGCCGCTGATAGACCACCCGGGGATGATGATGTCGAATCGAAGAGCCGCATGCCGTGGCTCATCATCGGCGCGGTGACGATGGTGGTCGTGGTAGTGGTCGGTATTTTGATGACGGGCAATGATCCACCGCCTGTTGTTGAGAATACCGAGGTCGCCAAGACTCCACAGATCGATCTCAAGAAAATGCGTGAAGATCAAGCTCTGACGGCACTCGATCGGGTTGAAAAGAGCAACGCTGAAGATCCGTCCGATCGGGTTGGAGCGGCCAATCGCCTCGGTGCTTTTATGACCGAGTACGCAAATACTGAAGCGGGTCGAGACGCTGGTCTGCTCAGAGAACAATTGATGAACGACTGGCGTACCAGCGCCGATCAGTCGTGGATCGCCATCAAGACCGATGTCCGAACCGCTTTTCATGATGGAGAGTTCGAGACGGCTGCTGGCCTGCTGGAAGATCTTCCCAAGATCTTTGATGGAGCGAGTTCGATCATGGTCGGTTCCTTCTTCACTGAACTGGATAATCTGCGAAAAGACGCCAAGGAACAGTTGCGCTACAAGAAACGCCTCGACGAACTCTCGAACAAGGCCGGAAGATATGCCCGAAAAGGCTACGAGGATATCGCCATCGCCATCATCGAAGCATTGCCGGAGCGAGTGTCAGACGACGCACCCGATGTCTGGCGGATGAAGGAAGAACTGGTGAAAACCATCCAGCGTGAGGGCCTTGCGATGCTGCTGAATCGAGAAGAAGCGCAGGAGGAAGAACTTGCCGAGGCACGTCGTCTGGAGGAGGAGCGTAAGAAAGCCGAACGTGAACGGCGTTGGTTAGATCTGCGCGATTCTGTGCGGTGGAAGCCCTTGCTGGCTCGAACGAATCTCTACAACTGGGTTGTTAGTAGTGACCGTCCACTCGTCAACAGCGGACAAGCGGCTCTGTGGCGTATTGTTGAACGAGACGGTCTCGGTGTGATGGTGGGAGACAATCGTAGTGGCAATGACATCTTTACCGGGGTCTTTTCCAATCACTGGGAAGATTTCGTCTGTGAGTTCGAGGTGAGTCTGAAGACGGGAGCCTTGCGCATTTCTCCGAGGAGCCAGTCACGTCCTGGCGGTGGTGGAATCGCCGAGCAAACCTCTCCGATGCTCGAACTGGGTGATGATTTCCCCAAGAACCGCTGGGTCAAGGTGACTCTCGAGGTTCACGGTGAATCGGTTCTACTGCAGTATGGCGACTCGGGAACCGAAATGACTCTCGATCCAGAAACGACCCGGCTGCCGACCACTGGTGGGTTTGTGTTCTGGATCGGCGATGGAACCCGCGTCGAGATCCGCGATGTCCGCATCAAACTGGTCAGCGATACCCGCGGTGGCGGGATCTTTGCCAAGTAAAGATCGCCGCTCTTGGCTGCCATCCTGGCAGTCCAGATGGAGACGGCTGCCGCTCCTCCTGTCGATCTGGCAGTCGATTCTCGCGGGATTCTCCAGTAAGATCTGTAAGTTGTTATTTCACAAATAGTTGTGAGACCCTCTCTGGAGCCAGATGGCCCGCTGTTTGCGTGTAGAGGGGAATGATCGATCCCCACGAGGGAGATGAGGACCGTCGACAACGACGCGACCTGAGATCTCGACGACTTGACTCTGGATCGTTGCGCGGCAAGAGGAGGAGCCAGCATGGCAAAAGAACTGACATTTGAAGATGCAGCACGCGAGAAACTGATGGCTGGTACTGCCAAGGTTGCCCGCGCCGTACGCACGACATTGGGACCACGTGGGCGCAATGCCATCATCGATCGATCCTGGGGTGGACCGAAGATCTCCAAGGACGGTGCGACCGTCGCCGACGAGATCGAACTGGAAGATCGCGTCGAGAACATCGGTGCGCGGCTTCTGAGAGAGGCTGGATCGAAGACTGCGCGTGATTGCGGTGATGGAAGCACCACTGCGACCGTTCTGGCAGAAGCGATATTTCGTCAAGGAATGCGTCAGGTGATCGCCGGTGAGAATCCGGTGCTCTTGCAGCGGGCATTACTGAGTGTATCTGAAAAGATCTGCGACCGATTGGGTGAGATCTCCGAGCCGATCAAGGACAAGGATTCCATCCTCAGTGTTGCTACCATTTCAGCCAACAATGACGAGAGTGTCGGTAACCTCATCGCAGAGGCCCTGGAAACTGTAGGAGAAGACGGTGTATGTACGATCGAGGAAGGCAAGAGCATCGAAACCACGTTGGAAGTGGTCGAGGGCTTGCACTTTGATCGTGGTTACATCTCCCAGCAGTTTGTCGCTGATCCAGAGAGTGCTAATATCGTCATGGAGGATCCTCTCATACTCATCATGGAAGAGAAGATCTCGAATATCTCCCAGATTGTCGGAGTCCTGGAAAAAGTCGTCGAGAAACGCAGGCCATTACTGATTATCGCCGAGGATATCGATGGCGAAGCCCTCTCGACCCTCGTCGTGAACCGCCAGCGCGGTGTGATCGAGGTGGCAGCGGTAAAGGCGCCTGGATATGGGGAGCGGCGCAAGGCAATGCTCCAGGATATCGCCACTGCAACGGGCGGTCGTGCCATCTTCTCCGATCTGGGCATCGAACCCGGCTCCATCGACATATCGGATCTCGGGCAGGCAAAGAAGATAGAGATCAACTCGCAGATGACTACCGTCATGCAGGGCGCAGGTTCCAGGGATGACATCGACGAGCGCTGTCGAATGATTCGGCTCGAGGTCGAAAACGCCACAAGCGATTACGATCGTGAGAAGTTGCAGGAGAGGTTGGCCCGACTGATAGGTGGCATCGCGGTAATTCGCGTTGGCGGAGCGACCGAAGGAGAGGTCAAGGAGCGCAAGAAGCGCTACGAGAATTCCCTGGCAGCTACACGTTCAGCAATCGAGGCGGGAATACTACCTGGCGGAGGGTTGGCCTTGATTCACTGTTCCGACACAGTTGCCGAGATGCCCTTTGACGATCCGCTCGACAAGATGGCGGCGCACATCCTGATGAAGGCACTTGAGGAACCATTCCGACAACTGGCCGCGAATGCGGGTGTCGAACCTTCAAAACTGCTGCGCAAGATCCGTTCCATGGATAAGAAAACTCACGGATTCGATTTTGCACGTCTGGAGATGTGCGATCTCAGGAAGGCGGGGATCATCGATCCTTGCGATGTGATGCTCAGTGCACTCCAGAACGCAGTCAGCACCGCCACCATGATCCTGACTTCGGATGCCGTCGTTACGGACATCCCGAAAGATACAGAAGAAGAGGATCACCATCATCACGATCACGAAGGCGTCGGAGCCATGTAGGTCCGCTAGACGATACGAGGGAGCAAGGTCATGACGAAACAGATACTCTTCGACGAAGATGCTAGACGCAAACTCCTCCAGGGGATTCGTATTCTGGCCCGGACCGTCAAGGTGACTTACGGTCCAGGTGGAAGGAATGTATTGCTGGAGAAGGGCTTCGGGAAACCCGAGGTAACACGAGATGGCCAGACAGTCGCTCGTGAGATCGAGGTCGAGAAACCCTTCGAGAACATGGGTACGCGGTTGATCAACGAAGTTGCGAGCAAGACCAACAAGGAAGTTGGTGATGGCACCACTTCCGCAGTCATCTTGGCCGAGGCGATGATCGAGAGAGGTAGTCGTTACGCGATTTCCGGCGTCAATCCGGTCGAACTTCGCAAGGGGATCGAACTGGCTGTCGACACGGCTGTCAGTGAACTGGAAAAGATTGCAACACCTGTCAAAGAGGAACGAGAGGTGGTGCAGGTCGGCACCATCGCTGCCAATGAAGAACAACTTGGCAAGTTGTTCGGACAAGCGATCCACACGGTCGGAGAGCGAGGAGTCGTTACCGTCGAGGAAAATGACGGAATCGAGACCGACCTCCAACTGGTGGAGGGACTGGAAATCGACAAGGGATGGATCTCGCCTTACTTCGTCACTGACAGGATCTCTGGTTTGTGCGTCCTGGAGAAGCCGTGGATCCTCTTCACCGATCACAAACTTTCGACAATTCAGGATCTGTTGCCAGTGCTGGAGCAGGTGGTTCCGACCCAGCGTCCGCTGGTTGTGATCGCCGAGGACGTGCAGGGTGAGGCTCTGGCCGGTTTACTTCTCAACAAACTTCGCGGAGTGTTGCCCGCAGTAGCAATCAAGGCTCCCGGATTCGGTGATCGTCGCAAGGCGCTGCTCGAGGATCTTGCCATCGTTACCGGTGGTCAACTCATCGCCAAGGACACCGGGGTCAGCTGGGACATGGTTGGCAAGGATCAACTGGGATCGGTACAGAAGGTTGAAATCTCGCAGGACCGCACCATCTTCTTCCGCGGTGAGGGTGCTGCCGAAGCGATCGAGCAACGCTGCCAGCAGATCGAGGCACAGATCGAGCAGACCAACTCGAACTATGATCGTGAAAAACTCGAGGAGAGACTCGCGAGGATCCAGGGCAAGATCGCTGTGATCCGGGTGGGCGGGTTTACCGAACTGGAGATCAAGGAGCGCAAATCTCGCGCACAGGATGCTCTCAGCGCAACGCGAGCAGCAATGATGGAGGGGATCGTTCCCGGAGCTGGAACCGCTCTCTTGCGGATTCACGACAAGGTCGCTGCCACCGAGGTTACGGGAGAGGCTCGACACGGTGTCTCCGTTGTTGCCGATGCACTGCTCGAGCCAACTGCCCAGTTAGCCAGAAATGCAGGCTTCGATGGACCTGCCGTGGTGGCTGAGGTCCAGGAGCATGAAGATCTGAATATGGGATTCGATGCCGTCGAGGGAAAAGTCGTGGATCTGTCCAGC
>JBBWWE010000332.1:0-8183 GCA_050256595.1 Planctomycetota bacterium | reverse complement strand
ACTGCCACCGACGATCCACTTACCGTTCGGGGAGAAGGTCCAGGAGAAATAGGTACCCACGGCACCATTGCTGACATTTTTCAACACCGAATCGAGATCGAGGCGGCCTGCGGGAACCTGGCTCGTAGACAGCAGAAGTAGTATCGACAGCAATGAAACAATCATCAGCGCCCTTCCTTCTGGATATACGCCTCGAGACTCGGACGTTTCTGATGGTAATCGGTAACCCGCTGCCACGCATCACCGATGGCGATCAGGCGCGCCTCGTCATATGGATGTCCGATAAAAGTGATCGCTCTCGGCATCCGGTTGTCGCCGAAACCACAGGGAGCCACCAGGCTCGGATGTCCGGTGAGATTGGTGATACCTAGGCTGTGAAAATCACCTGCGGGAGCGACGAAGGCATCGACTGTGGCGAGAGCCTGCGCCATGTCTCGCATCAACAGGGTTCGAAGACGCTGGGCACGGATGTACTCCACAGCAGGAATCAGACGTGCCGCACGAAAACTATTGGGCCAGGCCTGTGGCCCCTGTTCGACCAGTTCGTCGTCACGATCACTGCGCGTCAACTCGTCGAAAGCACAGGCGCTTTCTGCAAACAAGATCACCATCATCGGCCACACCGGATAGTCGGGTAGATCCACTTCAACCAACTCGGCGCCGAGGCTCTTCAACTCATCCAGCACGTGTCGATGATTCGGAGATTCTTCGAAGGCCTTGGCTGAGTACCCAATCTTCCAACCAGCGATGTCAGTATTCCCGGGGCGCTCAAAAGGACGATCGATGCAATCGAGATCGAGCCCATCCGGACCCTCGATGGCATCGAGAACGATGGCCGTATCCTGCAAACTGCGACAGATAGGACCCAATTTGTCCATCGACCACGACAGCGCCATCGCACCGTGGCGAGATACACGTCCAAAGGTCGGGCGAAGCGATGAATTCCCGCAGCGTGTTGAAGGGCTGACTATGGAACCGAGCGTTTCGGAGCCGATGGCAAAGGGTAGCGCTCCGGCACCCACCGCCGAGGCAGAACCCGCCGACGACCCGCTAGAGCCTCGCTCGGTGTTCCACGGCGAAAGCGTCTTGCCGCCATACCAGACATCGCCCATCGCCAGCGCACCGAGAGTTGTCTTGGCCACAAGCACCGCTCCCGCGGCATCGAGTTTCTGTACCACCGCCGCATCGACCTCGATCACCTGATCCTTGTAGGGCATGGCACCCCAGCTGGTCTTGGTTCCCTTCACCGCGCACAGATCCTTGACCCCGTAAGGGATGCCGTGCAGTGGCCCACGCCATTTTCCAGCGGCGATTTCAGCATCGAGTTGTTGTGCCTGCTTCAACGCTCGCTCCGAGGTCATCGAGATGACGCAGTGCAGGATCGGATCCACCTCCTGTAGCCGAGCCTGAAACAACTCGACAAGCTCGACGCAAGAGACCTGTTTTGACTTCACCAGTGCTGCCAGCGTCGGGATCTGGGCCCAGAGCAGATCTCGAAGATCGTCGGGTCGCTTCACCTCGGGCAAGGGATCGATGGCAGACAGGGTCCGATCGCCGACACTTGGCGTCGTCTCCAGCGGTCGAAAGATGGAAGCGGGAGCAACCATGTTCTCGACGGGCCGGGAACGCATCTTCTCGTAGTGAGCGATCCGATCTGTTGCCACCGGCATCAGCTGGGCGAGTTCTTCATCGGTGAACTCCAATCCCGCCACCGCCACTGCACACTTCAGATCGTCGAGGTCAAAGGAGGACTCCTGTGGAAGTTCATCGGAAGGTTTCAGCGTCCCGCCCTCGCCCACAGCATGAGGAGAGAAGAGGGCCATGATCAGGGTGAAGGTCATCATCAGTTTCCCTTCTCTTGTAGTTGTTCAAGGCGTCCAGTGGCGGTTTCCCAGCCAGCGCTATTACCGATCCCGACCCCGATCACCTCGATCTCGGTGGCTGGAACAGAAGCGATGGCATCGACTCCCGCCAGATAGAGGATCGGATCACCTAGTTGCTGGCGAACACGGTCAAACGCAACTCTCTCATCACCTTTCGGTAACAAGATTGCGCCCGGAAGTGCAAGGCGAGACCACCACTTTCGTAGTGCCGGAAGTTGTTGGACATCGATGGAACACCAGCAGATCAGCAAGGCATGGCGCGAAAGATCGAGCATGCCGCCGTGCGCTGCTGGATAGAGTCGAGGAGGATTCGGGGTCTCGATCTTGTCCCACGATGCATCGGCGAGAATGTCATCGATGGAGATGCCAACCCAGGGTTGGTCGGCTTCCAGCACCGCAAGGGAACCGGCCGAGAAGTCGACCTCTTCTTCTTGCGAGGGAAGCGCACTCCACGAATGGATTCCTGCCTGCTGAGGTGCCGTGGTCGTGAAGTGAGCATGACCGTGCTGGGCCGCTATCGGCTGCGGCAACACCCAGCCGGGAGCGGTCGAAGCCACCCGCACCAGTTCGCCATCGGCAACCGGAACCACCGCATTCAAGGCGACATCAGATCCAGAACGAGCGACCGAATCGAGCGCGATCCAGGTCGAAAGGGATCCCGCTCCCGCTGCGATGATCACCATCGCTACGAACCAGATGATCCATCCAGCGGTGGCAGCACACAGTACGCGATCCCGGGAGCAGGCCACACTCGACATCCCGACCTCTTCTCTATCCCCCGGATGGCTCATCGGCGTCCGGGGAGGGTGCCATCGTGAGGTATGGTAGTCGGGTCAGCCGACGATCCACAGCAACCTCTGTCGACTCCAGAAGCAACTTTCAGGGCGCCAGGAGCAACGACTGGAGATCACCGAGATCGTAGTTCTCCAGCGAAAGGGGCGAGCCGACTTCATTCCAGTGCAGGCAGCCACGATGAATCCGTTCCTGGCCACTAGCGAGATCTTCGGCCCGCAGCCTCAGAACCCATTCGACCACCGGAAAGGCCAGTTGCTGCCAGGGGATCTCATCCCAGGAGAACCAGCGGACCTCCTGGCTTTCGGCTCCTGCAGCAACATCCGGACTCTCGAGCCGCGCCAGGAACATCTCGTGCACCTGACCGATCCTGGTCAAATCGATGCGTGCGAAGGTGCGAACGATGGTGACCTCTGCACACGCCTCCTCCATCGTCTCTCGAACCGCTCCAGCGGCCATCGATTCTGCCATCTCCAGGAATCCCGCCGGGGGAGTCCAGAGACCCTCGGCCGGCTCGATGGCGCGCCGACAGAGCAAGACTCGACCCGCATCTTCGATGATGGTCCCGACCACGATCTTGGGATTGCGATAATGGATCGTGCCACAATCGGGGCAAACTCCCCTGGCGCGATCCTCGCCCGGGGGAATCTCGTTTCGCAACTCGATACCGCAGGCCATGCAGTGCACCGGAATCGGTACGATCACCCTTTACCTCGATCTCTGGATCTTGTCGAAGAACTCGGCGTTGAAGGCTCGCAGAGGGAGGCGCGCCGGGCAAGGCAGCAGTTGGTGACTGGCAATCGAGTCCGCATTGTGGAATCCTGTTGTCACGGAGGTTCCGACGCCATGATCGTTCGCCTGCTGATTCCGTTGACACTCCTCTTCATTTGCGGCTGTGCTCTTGCCAGTGCTCGTGAGGATTCGCCACCTTCCTATGTCATCATCCTCGCCGACGATCTCGGCTGGGCTGATGTCTCGTGCCAGGGAAGTCTCTGGCAGACTCCTTCCATCGATGCACTGGCTGCTGATGGCATTCGCTTCACCCGTGCCGCATCCAATGGACCCAACTGCGCACCGAGCCGCGCATGCCTTCTCACCGGTACTGATGTTGCCGAGCACGGAATCTTCACCGTGCGCCCTTCGGCCAGGGGAAAGGCAGAGAACCGGAAACTGACTCCGCCGCGGACGGAGCACGCCCTGACCCCGGAGGCACTCACCATCGCCGAGATGCTGGCGGGGAAAGGGTACCGATCGGCATTCATCGGAAAATGGCACCTCGGAGCCGATCCGGCCCTGCAAGGTTTTGATGTCTCCATCGCCGGAAACCAGCGCGGAGCGACGAGGAAACACCTGGCACCGTGGAATCTCCCGAGACTTCCAGAGCAAGCCGATGGGACCCCGCTCGCCGATGCCCTGACCGACCACGCGATCAAATTCATCGAGGACAATGCCGCAGGTCCGTTCCTCTTGATGCTCTCGCATTACGCAGTCCATACACCGATACAGGCTCCTCCGGCCGAGATTGCCAGCTGGGCCAAGAAATTTCCCGAAGAACCGAACAAGAGACACCGATATGCCGCGGTCGTCGATAGCGTTGATCGCTCCGTCGGCCGTGTTCGCAAAGCACTGGAAGAGAACGGCTGTGCCGATCACACCCTGCTCATCTTCACCAGTGACAACGGAGGAGTGGAAAACTTCACCGACAACGGACCGCTTCGTGGAGGCAAGGGGAAGCTGTTCGAGGGAGGAGTTCGGGTTCCTTTCATCGCCTGGGGAGCCGGAACCGGTTCCAAGAACCGGGTACTCGATGTACCGATCCAGTTATCCGATCTGGTGCCAACGATGCTGGAGATGGCAGAAACTTCCGCACCATCGGGAACTCCCCTGATGGGTGAGAGTCTGGTTGGCCCCCTGACCGGAAAAGGAACGCTCTCCAAACGAGATCTCATCTGGCACTTCCCGGCATACCTCGAGGGAAAATCCAAACTTCATGGCAAATGGCGCACCACACCGGCGGCTTCCATCATCCGGGGGAAGTGGAAAATGGTCGAGTTCTTCGAGGACGATCGTCGTTTTCTGTTCGATCTCGAGGCGGACATCTCCGAGCAAAATGACCTCTCCGAGAAGCAGCCGGACCGGGTCACCGATCTCGCCGAGACGCTCGCCGCCTGGCGCAAGCAGCGCAACGCCCCCATGCCACAATCCATCAAAAAGCCCTGATCCCTCGACTTGGGCTGGCCCAGAGGGGATTCTGGCATCCGTGTTCACGCCGGCCGAGATATCGCGGTTTGTCGCAGATCGTGCTGAATCCGATGCCCGGGCATAACTTCAGGAGCCAGGAGAGCGAATGATCCCCCTCAAAGCTTTCCGCTTCCTGCTACCTCTGCTGATTCGTGAACGAAGCGTAATTCTCTTCGGAATTTTCATGCTCCTGATCGGTAGCCTGTCCCAGGTCGCGATTCCGCGACTGGTTGGTCTCGCTGTCGAAAAACTCGAAAGCGGAATCGGCATCGACATGGTGGTCCCCATCGCGATGGCGATGGTAGGGATCGTATTGATCCGCTGTATCACCTCTTTCTGGGCCAGACAAACAGTGATCGGATCAAGCCGTCGCATCGAGAAACGACTACGCGACCAGATGTTCCGCCACATCGAAAAGTTGGACGGCTCGTTTCATGCGAAGATGCACACTGGCGATCTGATGAGTCGCTTCAACAGCGATGTCGAGGCGGTCCGGATGGTATTCGGACCGGCGATCATGTACTCGGTGCAAACCATCTTCGTTCTCATCTTCTCGATCACATTGATGCTTCAAATCGACTGGCAATTGACTTTGTGGTCACTCTTTCCGCTCGGCCTGATCACCTTGTTGATCCGGGTCGTCGGCCCCAGGATTCATAGTCTGTCGATGAGAGGCCAGGAGATGCTGGCGGACATCTCGGTCCATGCTCAGGAAAACTTCGCCAACTCAACGGTGGTAAAAGCTTTTGTGGTGGAAGACGCCGAGATCGAACGTATGCATCGCCTCAGTTATGCCTACTTTCACCAGAACCTTCGCATCGCTCGCGTGCGCGCTCTCTCCAACAGTGCTTTTTTCCTGTTCGGCGATCTGGCCCTGGTCACGCTGCTGTTAATTGGCGGCATGCGGATTCTGTCCGGCGATCTGAACCTGGGTGAATTCGCCACCTTCAACGGCTGCCAGTTGCTCTTGATCTGGCCGATGATCGCCCTCGGATGGGTGATCAACCTGTTTCATCGGGGGGCAGCAAGTGCCGAGCGGCTACAGACGATACTCGATGCAGTACCGGCTGTTGACGATACCCGTGCAGCAGATGGATTGGGTGTGGATCGCGGAGAGATTCGCTTTGATCAGGTTTGCTTTCGCTACCCGGATACCACCGACGCGGTGCTTGAACAGATCTCCTTCGACCTGCCAGCAGGAAAAACCCTCGGAATCGTCGGTGCTACTGCCAGCGGAAAGACAACCCTGCTCAATCTGCTCCCGCGGCTTTCTCCCGTCGACAACGGTCAGATCTTCATCGATGGTCATCCCATCGAGAAATACACGCTCGACGCGCTTCGTTCGTCCATCGCCATGGTCCCCCAGGAGCCTTTCCTTTTCAGTGCCACCATCGCCGAGAACATCGCCTTCGGTGTCGCGGATGCATCGATGGATGAGATCCAGGAGGTTGCACGGCTGGTCCGCATCGAAGACGAGGTGCATAAGTTTCCAGATCTTTACGACCAGCGGGTTGGAGAGCGAGGAGTCACTCTCAGCGGAGGGCAGAAGCAGCGCATCGCCATCGCCCGGGCGATCCTGCAACGTCCGCGCATCTTGATCCTCGACGATGTTCTCTCGGCCGTCGATTCCGAGACGGAAACGACCATCCTCGAGGGACTACGCGACTGGACTCAGGACCTCACCGCCCTGATCGTCACTCACCGCCTCAGTGCCATCACTCATGCAGATGAGATCATCGTCCTCGACGAGGGGCGCATCATCGAACGAGGAGATCATCGGAGCCTTCTCGAAAAACGCGGCAAGTACCAGAAGTTGTGGCGCCGACAGACCGTCGAGAGCGAGCTGGAGGATCTGGAATGACCTCCCGCAAGCCCCGCAAGACCACCACCAGAGAAGAACGAGATGACGTCGAGGATTTCCATGTCGAGGAAGTGATCGACCGCCCCTTCAGTCGCGTTCTGGCCCGACGGTTGCTGCAGTATCTGCGGCCATATACGTCCCTGGTGCTTCTTTCGGTGCTATTGATCGTCATCAGCACCGGCCTGTCGCTGGTCGGCCCACTGCTGATCAAGGAAGCGATCGATGGCCCCCTTTCGTTATCGACAGACCCCGGAAGTGGGGCATCCGGACTGAGTGCCTTCATCACCGAGGTGGGGGGCTGGGTTGGCCTGGCCCCGATCAGTAGCGGTGCCGACACTGACCACCGCATCGGCTGGCTGTGGCTTGTCATCGGTATTTACGGATCCATCCTGCTGGTCCAGTTAGTGATCCACTACAGCGAAATCATAGTGCTCGAGCGCACCGGACAGAGCGCGACCCGGGATCTGAGGATTCAGATTTTCGCGCACCTGCAAAAACAGAGTGCCAGTTTCTTTCATCGCAACCCGATCGGTCGCCTCGTCACCCGGGTCACCAGTGATGTCGAAGCTCTCAACGAACTGTTTGCCAGCGGGTTTGTCTCGCTGGCCGGAGATCTTCTCGCCATCACTGGCATCGTGGCGATGCTGTTCTGGACCAACGCAGAACTGGCATCGATGGCCCTGCTGGTGGCACCCGTTGTGGTTGCGGCAACGATCATTTTCCGCAGGTTTGCCCGTCAACATTACCGTGAGATGCGACGACGACTCGCTCACCTGAATGCCTACAC
Source organism: Planctomycetota bacterium (assembly GCA_050256595.1). Taxonomy (GTDB): domain Bacteria; phylum Planctomycetota; class UBA8108; order UBA1146; family UBA1146; genus UBA1146. Next base: position 619 of record JBBWWE010000332.1, on the reverse strand, counting down.
GCAGGAGTCGATCACTGGCATGGAGGTAGTCAAGGTGTGCCGCCGCGAGGAAGAGCAGGCGCAACGGTACTCTTCGATCAACGGCAAGCTGCGCAACGCACACCTCAATAGCATCTTCTGGTATGCCCTCTTCTTTCCCACCATCGAATTGCTGTCGGTGGTGGCGCTAGTCATCATCGTCATCGGAGGTGGTGCCCGGATCGAGGCGGGAACCGCCACATTCGGCGAGTTCTTCCTGTTCTGGACCTATCTGACGAGGCTCTTCTCGCCGCTGAGAGATCTGGCCGAGAAGTACAACCTGCTGCTATCAGCGATGGCATCGAGCGAGAGAATCTTCGGGATTCTCGATACCGATTCGTCACTTCCAGAACCGCATAAGGTCGCAGCCGAGGCACGGGCACTGGCCGCACCGGGAGCTGGAATCCGCTTCGAGAAGGTGTCCTTCAGTTATGACGGCGAGACCCCGGTACTCGAGGATGTCTCCTTCAACGTCGGTAGTGGAGAAACCGTTGCCATCGTCGGCGCCACCGGTGCCGGCAAGAGCACCATCATCAACCTGTTGTTGCGATTCCATGACCCGACACGGGGAGTGATCAGAATCGGCGATGATGACATCCGA
>JBBWWE010000331.1:0-3561 GCA_050256595.1 Planctomycetota bacterium | reverse complement strand
GCGAATCGCCTCCAGATCTGCCCGACGAACCGGTTGTCGATAGGCGATCACGGCCAGTGTCTCGAAGGCGGCAGAACTGAGGCGGATCCGTCGACTCTCGCCACGCAGCCGCGCCACGAAAGGCGCGTACTCCGACTTGGTGAGGAGTCTCAAACCGGCTCCGTCTTCGTGTAGAAGGTAACCGCGTGGAGTGGTCAGAAGTTCTGCTTCCAGCGCCTGCAGTTCCTTGTGTACTGCCCCCTTGGGAGCTTCTCTGAGCATCGCCTGAAGACGCCGCCGCGAAACCGGCTCTGGTGATGCAAAGAGGATGGCCTCTATGGTGCTTCGAAGAGTTTCGCCCTCGAGCGGTCCAGAAGGTTCTTCGGTGAGTTCGACATCGGTCGTCTCTGGATCTGTACTCTTTGGATCCCTAGAAATCATCGGCCTCCTTGCGCCGGGTCCGCACCAGGGCTAAACGGTTCCGATTCGATGTGAACGGGAATCCGACGGCGAATTTTCCGTTCCACATCGAGGACCTCCGCATCGGTTGCGGGTTGATCTCGCAACTGGCGGAGCAACTCCTCACGCACCTCAGAATAGGAGCGAGTGGGCATCGTCTCTACCACTCTGAACAGGTGCCAGCCAAAATTTTCTTCCAGAATCGGCCCCAGCACCTCTCCTACCTCGACCTGAAACACCTCGTAAAATATGGGGCTTGCTGCCAGATCCGATTCGCGCACCCACCCTCCCCCGATGCGCGGTGTGAAGGAGGATCTGAGTCCGATGGGCTGTTCCACGGCGTTCTCTATCGAAACCCCCGAATCGAGGGCTGTGGAGGCCTGGTTGGCCCACTGTTCGATGCTCTTTCGTTCTTTGGGATCTGTATCGCCCAAGGGAAAAACGATGTGCTCGATCAAACGCCGCGGTTCCTTCCATGTCTCCCGCCACAGATCGAGAATCTGCTCCTCTTCGATTTCTCTGTGAGCGGAGACCACCTTTTGTATCAACAGAGCCGGCCCGACCTCCATGGCGATCTCTCGTTGAAGATCGCCCTCCCGCAATCCTTGTTGTTCCAGACGCAAAGTCGAAGCGCGTCGCTGCTCGAAGGACTCTCCCAGAATCTGATCGAGTTCCTGCTCGACCCGAGAAGCGATTTCCGTCGAACTGATGCGAATTCCAAGCCTGGCTGACTCGGCGATGAAGAGAGATTCTCGCACTAACCCGTTAAGTGCCCGCGCTCCGTAATAACGATCAAGGATCCGATCTCGCAGTTCACTGTCGGTGATGGTGTCCTCGCCAACGCGTGCCAGGATACGACCATTGGAGGCGGATCTAGGCTGGGTGGAATGCGACGTCACGATGGTCGTAGATTCATGGGAGGAGATGTTCAACCCGAGCGGAATTTCGCTGCAACCCTGAGCCAGTAGCAGCAGCGATAGAACCAGTCGCCAGGGTCGCTTCATCAAGATCCAGCTTTCTCGTAGTGGCGCAGCACCTCGACCAGTTGAGTGGTCGAGAGCAGCCCCATCTCCACCATGCACAGACCCATCATCTTGTGTCCCCTGCCGGCGTTTTTCAATCGCTCCTGTTGATCGAGCACCCGCTGGACATCCTGCTTGGAGACAAACCCAAGTTCTACCGCCAGATCACCAAAAAGAGTCGCACCGGATCCGAGTGGAACCACCTCACTGCCATAGCCTGACGGGTGGGTGCGGTGCCAGCGCCAGGCGGTTTCCACGATGAAAGAAAGGTCACTGTGTTGTGGATTCCATCCGAGCAAGGACCCGGCCTTTTCATTCGAAGCGAGCAGAACCGGAGGATCTCCATCACGACGACCTTGCTCCTCGATGTGAAAGTCCACATCCGTGGTGGCCTTGACCAGATCGACCATTTCTCGAACGCTCGCTCCCCGTGAAGATCCGAGATTGATGGCCTCGCCGGCAACTTGATCAATTTTTTCCAGCGCTAGCAGATGAGCTGCAGCGATATCAGTGACATGGACATAATCGCGGATACACGTTCCATCCGGAGTGTCCCAATCGGTGCCAAAAATGACGAACTGGTCCCGAATGCCCAGTGCACACTGAAGAAGCAGAGGAATCAGATGACCCTCCTCGCGATGATCTTCTCCCAGTAACCCGGATGGATCCGCACCCGCCGCATTGAAGTAGCGCAAGCAAACGTGTTCGAGCGGGTTCTGTGCGGCGATGGCCTGAAGTGATTCCTCGATGATTCGTTTCGAGTCCCCGTACGGATTGACCGGACGGAGCGGATGGGTTTCCGGAATCGGAATCTGTTCCGGGTCGCCATAAACTGCCGCAGTGGAGGAATGGACCAGTTTGTGCACTCCCGCTTCCAGCATCGACTCGACCAGATTGAGAGTGCCCGCCAGATTGTTGTGATAGTAGAGAGCGGGCAGTTTCACCGACTCGGGAACACTGCAAGATGCTGCAAGATGGAAGACCGCGTCGAACGGGTAGGATTCGAAAACAGATCGCAATACACGGGGCTCATGAATGCTGCCCTCGATCAGTTCCACCTCTGAAATCGCCTCGCGATGACCGGTACGGAGGTCATCGAGAACCACCACCTCGTGGCCGGCACGAAGGCTTTCGAGAACACAATGGCTGCCGATGTACCCTGCACCCCCGACCACCAGGATTCGCATCTTTGTTCCTTCCACGAGCGCTACTGCAGCAAAGATTCTAATCGGTTTCCTGGTAGAAGTCGCCCCCACCAACCGATTGTTGCAGTAGGATCAATCTCGTCGTTGAGTATGAGAACGAGAAGGGATCGCCCGCCGATGAGAAGAGATCAGAGAAGTCCAGATGCTCCTCGTGATGTCGAGGTCTCGAGTGGGTTCATTCCGGGGATCCCTGCCAGCGTTCTTTATCACTGCGGGGGCACCACGATTCTGTGTGTCGCCAGGCTGGAAGAGGGAACTCCCAAGTGGAAAAACGATCCAGCAGGATGGGCTACCGCCGACTACCACATGATGCCCTATTCGGTTCAACCTCGGCTCGAACGAACCGGTACGGGGATGCAGGATGGTCGTGCCATTGAAATCAGGCGCCTGATCGGACGTGCCGTGCGGTCGGGACTCGATCTCTCACTGATGCCGGGCTACACGATCCGGATCGATTGTGATGTTCTCGAGGCCGATGGTGGCACCAGAACCTCCTGTATCAATGCGACAGCGGTCGCTCTGGGGAGTCTCGTCAAGGAAAACCTCGCCAACGGCATCTTCGCAACCGACCCGAGAAGAGCCCTGGTGCTGGCGATGAGCGCAGGAATTCATGACAACCACATTCTCATCGACCTCGACTACCCAGAAGACACCGCAGCAACCGTCGATCTGAATCTCGTGGGCACCTCGACCGGTGAGGTCATCGAGATCATCGGAGGATGTGAAGACGGCCCCATCGATATGGACACTCTGCAGAAGGTCATCGCCGCGGCACAGAATGGAATCCTGCAACTTAGCAAGATGCTCGGCGACAGGATCTGCCCCATATCCTCCTAGTCACCACCTGATATCAGGAACCCGCCTGCTTCTGGTGGGTCGGCTTGCGCAACCCTGCT
>JBBWWE010000330.1:0-4557 GCA_050256595.1 Planctomycetota bacterium | reverse complement strand
GTCCTGGTCTGCATCGGAGTCATCGTGCGAATCTTCGTCCGAATCTTCATCCGAGTCGCCGTCGGAGTCCTCGTCGGAGTCTTCGTCTTGCTCTTTCTTGACTTCCTTGCGCTCGGGGACGGTGAGGGTACAGGTCGCCACCACGTAGACATCTCCGATGTTGTTGGCATTGAAGCGACGCTCCGGGTTGGGACCATCGATGCCGGGAGTGAAGACCCCGGTCTCCTCGTCGAGTTCCCCGACGAACTGAATATCGTCATCGCCGGGTCGGATCGGAAACTCCTCGAGGTGCCATTTCACCGGCACCATCATCAACTCGACATCGTCTTCGTTGTAGGGAACGCCATCGGGGCCACGATGGAAGGCCACCGCCTCGAATCGTTCCAGTTGCTTGGGTCGCATCTTACCCCCGACCCGGGAGAAACCAGGGTTCGGGCGGATCCGGATTCCATCGATGGTGTCGTAGAGAGTGATCTCGCTCGGACCATGGTGAATACGGAAGTCGATGGCTCGCTTTCCGAGCGGGGTTTTCGCGGCCACATCAACTCTCAGGGTGACATGGGTGTCGTCGTGTCGCTCGGCAGCGGTGACGGTCAGTCCTTTGCCCAGATGGAAATCATCTGCAGCGAGATCTTCCGGGAACCCACACCCGAGCACCTCGAAGGTGTTGCCTTCGCATGGGACCGCCATCTCTGCGCCCTGAAGTGCCAGGATCGTCGGCGTCTCTCCGTCACGCAGCAACTCCATTTCGATACCCAGTTCGTTGTACTCGCCGGTGAACAGACGCCCTTCCATGCGGACCCAGGATTCATCGAGCAGCAACACCTCACGTAGCGATTCCAGTTCACCGGGTGCGGTACTGGTGGAGCGTCCACGCCAGGAGTGCCCGGCGTAGAAGAGTCCCGTGCCCTTGCGCACCACGGTGCGGCCATCTGCGCGACGCCAGCGCCACTGCGATTCGTACTCGCCAGTGGCGGTCTGTTTCAGATCGAGTGTTCCATGAATATCTCCACGTCCCACCTCATGACCGGAGACGATCCAGCGACCCTCGAGCGGCACCTCTCGCTTTTCCTGGTTCCAGCTGCGCCACTCGTCATTGAAGAGCGGCTGTTCCTTCGCCAGAGCCGCAAGCACGCGGTCGGCACGATCCTCATTTCGTTGCCGCGACCGATCCGTCGAAGAGCCACCTTGCTCCTCGCCGGAGGACTCTCGACTTCTGCCTCGTCCACGATCCTGGAACGACTGAAAATCGACCAGCGGATAGAGCGCCAGGTGTGTCGCCTTGAGGAGTTTCCACTCCTCGTCATCACGGCGCTCCGAAAATACCCGGCCGAGAGTGTGACAATCGGCGCAGGTTTCGCGCAGGTCTTCGTTCTGGTCCTCTTCGGACCAGTGGACCCGCCGTTCCGTCTCGTACATCGCAGCTCTGGCCTCGGCGTGCGACAGGCCGTGTTCTTCGGAGAGATACCGCACCGTCTCTTTCGCTTCCTCGGGAGTGAGTGAAACGAAATAGAGCCGCACCATCCTCTTGATGGAAATCTCCCAGGCTTCCGGTGTCTTTCTCATGTAGGAGATTCGCGTCATCTTGCCCTCGTCATCCCGCACGTGGCAAACGACGCAGCGTTCCTCGATGAGGGGATGATGGACCGGGATCCCTTCTCTGGGCTTCTTCTTGCGACGCGCTTCGGAACGATCTCCGCGAGATCGCTCTCTTCCCCCCTCGGAGGCAGCCTCGTCGCCCTCGCCAGAGGTCTGCTCGGTCGCTTGCGCGGAACCACCCTCGGCGCCTGCCTCTGCGCCTACCGCCTGGGCTTCGTCGCCACCTCTGGCAGCGGCACCCCTGCCGCCCTCACCTCGGCCGGTTCTTCCCGGACGATTTCCGCGTCGTCCCTGTCGCTCGCCAGCACCACGCCGAGTGGGCGGCGGATCTTGCTGCTCGACGGCTTCCTGCTCGGTGGTGTCACCAGCACTCTGTACCGGATCCGCTACCGGCGGATCCTGCGAAACGGCGCGTTCCTGGCCGCTTTCTTGTTCGGGCGCAGCAGGCTTCCCCTCGGCGAGAGAGCGATAGTACTGGGCGACCGATCCTGGTAATGAAGGTGGCGGCATTTTCGCCGATGCGGCAGCGATTCCGGTCGTCGGAACAGTGTCAGAAACAACCCCAGAGGCGTTGCTCTCGGATTCACCGGACTCGTTGACAGGAACCGCACTCCGTTGCCCGATGAACACACCGATTCCCAGCACCAGCAGCGCAACAACCAGCAATTTAGGAATCGAAGTGGTAGAAGCTTGCGGGCCTGAGCGCATCCGTGGACTCCGATCCGTCACGAACAGGGCAAGGAGCATCTCCACCTCGGCGGCGAAGTACCACAACTGAGGTATCCAGGATCTGGACCACTACAGCGACAATTGCTGTAACCAACCACCTCTGACACCCCCATGAACGTCTCTTGAGTATCCCAGAACCGGCCATCGGGCAACCCCCCAGAAGTGGACTGGCCCCTCGCATCGAGGTCTCTGCCGGCTTCTCATGGAGATCGCCCCGTTGGCGGAGAGGACCGATGAGCCACAGCCCACCACCAGCCCCGATCCGGTACGGCCTGGTCCGCTTTCTGCGGCCCTACAGCCTGTCTCTGACGCTGGTGCTTGCCATCTTGCTCGTGACCACCGTGTTCGGCCTGCTGCAGCCGTTTCTCATCCAGCAGTTGATCGACCAGGTGCTGATGGAGGGAAAAGAGAACCTGCTCTGGGTGTTTCCGGTCGCCATCATCGGCATCGCTGGGCTCCGATTCGGCCTGGGAGTCGTCCACGCAACGATGTACGCCGCCGTCACCGCCCGGGTGTTGCTCGATATGCGTGTCGACTTCGTCGAACACCTGCAGCGGATGTCACCGCGCTTCTTCAGCGGCACTCGCTTCGGAGATATCATCATTCGACTCAACCGTGATCTCACCCAGTTGCAGGAACTCTCGACCGGAGCCCTGCTCGGATTCGTCACTCATCTGTTGACCCTGGTCGGGGTCGTTGTCGCGGCACTCCTCTATCAACCGACACTGTTCTTGATCTGCGCCATCCCGTTTCCGGTGGCACTGGTGATCGGTTTCGCCTATCGCGGTCCCATCCGTCGTCTGACCGAGCGGCTGCGTGAACTGGCCGCCGATCTCGCCTCGCAAGTGATGGAAACCCTGTCGGGGATCCGAACCGTCAAGACCCACGGTCGCGAACGTGGCGAACTGGCGCGTTTCCTCTCCATCGGCCACAAGATGGTGCGCAAGCTTCTGATCTTCCAGCGCACTCGCGCGATCGCTTCCGGTTTACCGAGACTGTGCCTGGTCTGTTCCAGTGCCATCTTGTACGGCTACGGCGGACTGATGGTGGTACGCGGAGAACTGTCTCTCGGTGTACTGGTTGCTCTCGGCCTCTATCTCGGCATCGCCTTCGCTCCGCTCCATGCACTGGTGGAGTTGTACCTGCAACTGGTACAGGGAAAGGTGGCACTGGAAAGAGTGCGCGAGATCCGCGAGCAACTGCCTGAGGTCGTTGAATCGCCCGATGCAATGCGCATCGGGACCATCTCTGGCGACATCGAGTTCGAGGCGGTCCAGTTCGGGTACCAGCCCGAGCAACCACTACTGGAGCAGCTCAGTTTCCATCTCGAACCAACCGAGACGGTGGCACTGGTCGGAGCCAGTGGTTGCGGCAAATCGACCATCGTCGATCTGATGTTGCGTTTTCTCGATCCCGAACAGGGACGCGTCAGGATCGATGGGTACGATCTGCGCGAACTCGATTCGTCCAGCTTCCGCCGTCAGATTGCCGTGGTTCCCACCGAGACCTTCCTCTTCCACGGCACCATCCGCAACAACATCCAGTTTGGTAGACCCGCCGCCAGCGACGAAGAGATACGACAAGCGGCGATCAAGGTCGGACTGCCGGCAGCACTGGGACCCGATTCGGAGGGTCTGGAGACGATCGTCGGGGAACGCGGCGAGCAGTTGTCGGCGGGTCAAAGGCAACGAGTCGGTATCGCCCGGGCGTTGCTGCGAAATCCGAAGATCCTCATCCTCGATGAGGCCACTGCCCACCTCGATCTCGCCTCCGATCGCCAGATCCGCGACACCATCGCCGGGTTGATGCAAGATGCGACCACCCTGGTGATCACCCACAGAGTCGCCAGCATCACCGACGTCGATCGGATCCTGGTACTCGATGAGGGAAGAATCGTCGAACAGGGAACGCCCGAAGAGTTGATGAAACCGGGCACCGCGTTCCACGATCTACTGGAACGAGATCAGATCCCAGGTTGATTTCGTCTAGATTATGGAGGTCGCCAATCATCTACTCGGACAGTCACAAGTTCTCAGCTATCCATGATGAACTGCGTAAGATCATAGAAGTAACAGAAGGCCTGTGCGTTTCACGTAGGAAACCACCACGTTCCAGCAAGCCCCTCCCGACCTCCGAGGATCTAGGAATCGCACTTATTCCGCTGTTATGCGAACGTGGATTTTTGCATCACAAAAAGCTTCAACACCCGCGTGATGGTTCACTCGGCTT
>JBBWWE010000329.1:0-4958 GCA_050256595.1 Planctomycetota bacterium | reverse complement strand
ACTGAATCCGTCGGGTTCGTCGTAGGTTTCGTGATAAAGGCCACCGGGTCCGAACTCGCAATCCCCAGAATCCCCCGCCAGGACTCCATGCTCGTACAAGTGGTCTTGCATGGCATCACGGAAACCAAGATTTGTTCTGGCGCCGGTGACCATCGTCTGGAAGACACGTTGTGGTGGGAATTCCGCCCAGCGCTGGTGAGCCCACCCTTCTCCAGGAGGACGGCCCTCGATGGGCAAATTGGAGCAGGGTCGATCAAGGTAGTCCTCGATGCGCCATCTCCAGGGATTCTGATCGAATTCGTTACTGATGCGAAGGGTAGGTAGCGTGAGTGGTTGGTCCAGGAATAGTTCGACTTCTTCACCGTCCGGGCAGTCATGAGCTTCGAGGCCGCCGGGGATCGGCAGTCCATCTTGATCCAGATCACCTCCCGTGAGGCCGTCACCGTCAGGATCCTGGAGACCCGGGAAGGAAACCGCAGGTAGCACCGATGTCTCGTTGTTCATCGTGCCGAATTCCTCGAAGCGAAGCAGCATTTGACTGAAGGGAGTGGCTCCGAAAAGGGGACTTGGAGGACCGCCACTGGGGAGATCGAAGATTCGATCGAGCATCAACTGGTCCTCTGGTATCACATTGTTCCCAGTGGTCAGCGATTCGTCATCCCATCCGGGACCTTCGAAGGCACCCGCGTTGGCATGCGGGAGGCCTTCATCAATATCTTCTCCGATGATCAGAGGAACGAGATCGGAGTTGTCGACCTGGAGTACCCCCACGACGAATGGAGCCACCAGGCAAAGAACCGATAGCGATGCGAGGAGCCGAGAAGTAATTCCGAGGGTCTTCAAACCGTCAAAGATTTTCGATAATGCCATTGAGTAACCCCGTCGATGTGTTTTAGCGGGACGGTCTGGGAGTGGTTGAAACTCTCGAGTCACCGATATATTGACCGAGACACACCAGAGGCGGGCCATCGGTCAACAAACACAAATAAATTAAGAAACCGAATACTATTCAATCAGTTCGCGGCACACTTTACCGCCAGTCTCGACTCATCAGTATAACATGTACATATACATGTCTTTAGTAGCGGTAGTCTCACCTCAACCGATTTGATTAGCAAGTTGCTGTTAGCATTGAGTTGTAAGTAAGTGGGAGGTCTAACCTGTCAAATAGGACACGGGCGGGGGAGAGGCTCGGTAACTCATCGGTAACACACTGATGACTCTGTAATTACAAAAGACTTAGCCTCCTCCAGACTGAGACGTACACGCGGTGGTGGAGTGCTGCAAGTCGAACAAAAAAACCATGTACCCCTCGGACTGTATTGCTCCTCTCGATATCTCGATATTTTACTTTGCAAGTCCTGTGAGTTTTGTTGCCAGAAGTGTGGAAGACGAGTTGTTGGGTTGTGTCGATTATCGATCTGAATCCGTTGTGGAAGCGTTATAGCGACATGTACGCAGTTGCCATCTTGATTCATCATCCATGATCCGCGAGAGTACCCCCCATCAATCCTGCCACAACACGCAACAGGAGGTGAATCATGTCCGAGACGAGAACAGGTGCCATCACACTCAAAGGCACACCCTTCGATGTACAGGGTTCCATACTCGAAGTGGGTACGGCAGCACCCGATTTCCTGCTCCAGAACTCCGGCCTGGAAGAAGTCTCACTCTCTTCCTTCGCCGATAAGGTATGCGTCATCGCAACGGTGCCATCTCTCGACACACCGGTCTGCCAGCAAGAAACAAAACGATTCAATGATGAAATCGCCGAAAACGATTCGATTGCAGTGCTGGTCGTCAGCGCAGACCTTCCCTTTGCTCAGAAGCGCTGGTGCGGATCGGAAGGTATCGACAATGTCACCACTCTCAGTTGTCACCGCTCCAGCGGTTTCGGCGAGGCATACGGAGTCCAGATTGCCAATGGACCCCTCGAATGCTGCCTGGCGAGGGCGGTCTTTGTCATCGATACGGCCGGGATCCTCATACACGTCGAGTACGTGACAGAAGTAGCGGATCAACCCGACTTCGACGCAGTCCTGGGTGCTGTCACCACCTGAGGAGCTGGGCACCTGTATGGTTGCGATCGGGCACCTGGATCGGGTATCACGTTGACGTTCTCGGGGGGAATCGAGGCAACCGAGGATTGAAAACTCCTCCGGTTCGCCTCAACACAACAAAGGGGCTCACAGATGACAGATCTGAAAAAGTGTGCCGCGGAAGCGGTCGGAACCTTCTACCTGTGCTTTGCCGGAATCGGCGCCATCTTGTGCGTGACGATGAACGGTTGGGGAGGCGACTCCGGTGGATTGCTCATCATCGCCATGGCTCACGGGCTGGCACTGTCGATCGGGGTCTCGGTCACCGGAGGGATCTCCGGCGGTCACCTGAATCCGGCGGTCACCATCAGCATGCTGATCACAGGGAGGATCCCGCTACCGCTGGCCCTGAAGTACATCGTCTTTCAGATCCTCGGTGCAACCATCGCCGCCTATCTTTGCACCGTGTTGTTCGCTGGTACCGAAGTGGTGGCGGCAGCAAACCTCGGCATTCCGCTGCCGGGTGAGGCGTTTGCCAACCCGACGACCATCATCCTCGGCGAGTTCATCCTCACCTTCCTGCTCGTCACCTCGGTGTACGGTACTGCCGTCGATGAAAGAGGAGGTGCCGTCAAGTTCGGGGCTCTCGCCATCGGACTGACCGTCGCCTTCGACATCTTGGCCGGCGGAGCGATCACCGGCGCATCGATGAACCCTGCGCGGTCTCTCGGACCCGCCCTGATTCAGGGTGATTTCCAGTTCCACTGGTGTTACTGGGTAGGGCCGGTTCTGGGTGCCATCGCGGCGGGGCTCTTCTACGACCGGGTGCTGCTCGACAAGGAGTGAGCGAACCAGCGCCGGCAACGGCCGCTCAGGGAGATTGTACCGGCGCCTCGGAAGAGTCGCGAAATGAGGAGCCCTGTCGGGCAATCAGCCATCGACGCAATGGCGCAGGGGTCAACCACAAAAACACGAGCAGGGTCTTGTAGACGAGACCGGGTACGCAGTAGATCTTGCCCCTCTCACAGCACTCCAGCGCCTCTCGTGCAACTCGATCCGGCTCGAGCCACAGAAAACCGGGCATCTTTGACAGCATCTCCCGGGTTCCGTTCACATCATGAAACTCGGTATGGGTAAAGCCGGGACAAACCGCCGTGACATGAACACCACTGCCCTTGCATTCGAGAGCCAGGCATTCGGTGAACAGATTGAGCGCCGCCTTGACCGCTCCGTAGAGAGTGTGTCCGGCGGTTCCCGGCAAGAAACCGGCTATCGATGAGACCTGGATGATCCTGCCCTTGCCCCGTTGCTTCATCCCGGGCAGCAATCGATGGGTCAGTTCACACACCGCCGAGAGCATCACCTGGATGAACTGATCGTGTCGTTGCCAGGACTGAGACAGATAAGCACCTGCCAGGCCATAACCTGCGTTATTGATCAGCACCTCGACCTCAACACCATCCTCATCAAGAGCAGCCACCAGAGCCTCGATCGAATCGGGATCGGAGAGATCTCTTGCTTCGACACGACAGTCGATTTGATGATCGCGGGTGAGCTGCTCGGCAACCTCCTCGAGACGTTCTCGACGACGCGCTACCAGCACCAGATCGTACCCCTGCTGCGCCAGCTGCTTCGCAAAACTGAGTCCGATTCCGGAACTGCCCCCCGTCACCAGGGCTCTCGGTCCACTCATCGCCCTTGCCCCTTGTCATCCACTGTCGGCTCGCTTTTTGGCTTCTCGGCCGGTGCATAGTGACCATCGGGCAGGCGATTTGCCCAGTGATACTGCGGATCCTCGAGCAAGGCCGTGATCCAGGGGTCTTTCTCACGCACCAGTTCTGCCGTGGCCAACTGCCACTCATTGGCGATCTGGCGCTTCCGATCCGGATCATCTTGCGCACCCAGCAATGAGGTCAGCGCCCAGTAAAGGTACTCGACCGTCATGCATGAGTAGTCGCAGGTGCGATCGTCATAATGGAACCAGGCTTTCTCGGGATAACGCCTCGGGACCGATCCGAATCGACCTCCTCGCGCACGGTCGAGACAATCACCCAGCGCCGTTCCCGGAAGTGCGCCGAAGATGCGCGGGTAAGCTTCCGAGTATCCGGTGGTCACCAGATGAAGAACTTCCTCTATGGTGGCATCGAACTCGCCGGGAGGATTGGTCTCCTCGGCAAATTGCCCTTGCATGTAACGGTATCCGTAGAGTTCCACTGATGAGCGCTCGACCCTTTCCATCTCTCTTTCGTTACTAAAAAGGATCATCGACATCGCCCGCGAAGACATCGCTTCGACCACCTTGGGGTTATCTACTTTGCCGTCTTCATCGTTGTCGAGATATTCGGCGAGCATCGCTGCGACATGACGCATCTTCTTCTTGGAAAAACCACGGGTCGCAAATACGTGAACCCCGAACACGGAGATGTACTGATCGAAGATGGCACCCATACCCGGCAGACTATCTGGCACCTTGCCAATGATCAGATCGGGAGTCGTCAGTTTCGAAATTTGCGCTGATTGCACTGGAGGCGCACTGTCTGCGACCAGGACCGCACTTACACCCGGTGGCTGCGTCAGCAGAAGCGTCAAGAGAATGGTCGGGATCATCTTCGCCTCCTTTTCGATGCTCAAAGGACAGTGCTGATCGTAACCTACCGGTGGCTCCTGGTCTCCAGACGCCTTCCGACAGCGTCTCGCCGCGACTATCCTCTCTGGTGAAGGAGGCCTGATTGCCAGCACCGCTGAAGAGATTCTGGTATCACCGCTTGCTCTCGAATCTGCATCCCCTCGATCGCCCTCGTGCCTGGCGGATCGCTCGGGGATCCAGGTCTGCGGAAGATTTCCAGGCGATTCTCCAGCAACTGGGAGTCCGTACTGCCATCGATCTTCGCCGGGCAAACTCCAGCGACCAGAAGGAAG
>JBBWWE010000328.1:0-17967 GCA_050256595.1 Planctomycetota bacterium | reverse complement strand
GATCACATCTCCAGGTTCCAGGATGGTTCGGTCGACGATCTCATCATTGAGCAGGGTTCCGTTGCGGCTCCCACCGTCTCGCAGTAACCAGGAATCATCGCCGAGCGGAATCACCTCGGCGTGGTGACGTGAAGCTCGCGTGTCATCGATGATGAGATCATTGGTGGGGTCACGACCGATACGAACCGTTTCTTTTCCGAGAACCAGACGTTGGCCGCGTCCGGGCCCCTCGACGATGATGAGATGCACTGGTATTCCTCCCGGGGACACTCTGTAGAGGCAGAGAAGTTCCCGAGAAGATTACGATGATTGGCCAGTTGTAGCCGACAGGGGGGCACCAGAGGGTCTCAATCGACGCTTTTCGACGATTTGCCGATGTTTCGAGTTACTGCAGCACCGACTTCAGTTCCGACTGGAGACGCGGGATCACCTCGAACAGATCTCCGACGATCCCGTAAGTGGCGACGTTGAAGATGGGTGCGTTCGGATCCTTGTTGATGGCGACGATCGTTCGCGAGGAGGACATCCCGGCCAGATGCTGGATGGCACCGGAAATGCCCACCGCGATGTAGAGTTTCGGGCTGACCGTTTTTCCTGTCTGGCCGACTTGATCAGAATGGGGACGCCAGCCCGCATCGACGACCGCGCGCGATGCGCCGACCGCTGCCTGGAGAACTTCAGCGAGTTCCTCGAGAATGGAAAAGTTGGCGGGTTCCTTGAGCCCTCGACCTCCAGAGACGATGATCTCTGCCTCGGCGAGGTTTATTTTCCCGGCGGTTCCTTTCTCGAAACCTGTGCGTCGAACGGATGACCGGGAAGTGGCTGCTTGTTCGATCACGCTGGCAGATTCTCGTTCGATTCGATCTCCGTAATTGGGACGTATCGAGATCATGGCAGGAAACTGGCAGATCTTTTGTTGCAAGAGTGCCTTGCCCGCATAAATGGGGCGCTCGATGTGGATGGCGTCCTGTTGTTCGCTGATGGAAGTACAATCGGCGGCCACCGATGTACCCAGGGTTCCGGCGGCCAGTGCGATGACTTCCTTGCCGATGGTGGTGGCAGCGCAGATGACCACATCTGCAGACTCCTGGGAGACGACGTCAGTCAATTCTCTGGCGATGCCATCGGCGATCGCATCGGTGAGTGACTCCCCGTCACGAACGATGATTCGATGGGCACCCGCAGTGCTTGCCGAGTTTGCTGCGATGACACCGGAGGGCCCGCAGATGACGCCAATCACCTCACCCGAACCGGCCTCGACCAGGTTCCTGGCGCTACCGAGTGCCTCGAGGCTGGGTGATTTGACCTGACCGTCGCGGGTTTCTATCCAGACGATGATCTTCATGCGTTTCCTTCCGGATTCACCCTAGATGACCTTGGCTTCTTCTCGCAAGAGACGGACCAATTCGTCGACCGCTTCAGGTCCTTCACCGACGATCCGACCTTCGGGTCTTGCTGCAGGAGGAGTGACGGCGGTGGTCTGGAGGGACGGCTCTCCTGCTTGTGGCGTGACCTTGTCGATCGACTTCTTCTTCGCCTGCATGATGTCCTTGAGTTTCGGGTATCGAGGTTCGTTGAGGCTCTTGTCGGCGCCGACCACGATCGGTAGCGGCCCTTCGATTATCTCGCGTCCTCCGTCTGTATCTCTCTCGATGCGAACCTGTCCATCGCCAACCTCGATCGCAGCGATGTCGTTGACGAACGGGCGATCGAGAAGCCTTGCTACCAGTGCTCCTACCTGGGCACCCTGGGAGTCTACAGACTGCTTTCCGAACAAAACGACATCATCGGCCCTGTCTGCGAGGATCGCTGCCAGTGAGCGAGCGGTCTGGATCGGATCGAGTGGTTCGTCACAAACAGCAAGAACACCATCGTCGGCACCCATGCCAAGCGCTTGACGGATTTCTTTGCTGGCACCTTCAGGTCCGATGGTGATCACCGTGACGGAACCTCCACCGGCACGTTCACGGATGCGCAGGCCTTCCTCGATGGCGAACTCGTCGTAGGGACTGATGACCCACTGGACCTCGGATGTATCCACCGATTGCCCATCGGCAGTGAAGGTCAGACGGGTTGCGGTGTCCGGAACCCTCTTCATGCAAATTGCGATCTTCATCGGTAGTGTCCTCCTCGCCATCTGGTGGTGGCTTGCGGGAACTCGTTTCTGAGTTTCGTCAATCAGAGAGAGTGTCTCCCTGACAGGCAGTTTCATCCAGCGAGTCGGTGTAGATCCCGGGAGTGTATTGAGCAGAGATCCGCTGGTGAAGCCCTTGAGGGTCGAAATCCATCGCTGCGATGATGTGAGCAATATCCCCTGTCGGGTGACATCGCAACGTTTGTGGAAGGTTCCAGACCGGATGGGGGAATCGCAACTGGAAACTGTGCAGGAGTGCTCGCTCGGGGTGCGAGACACCCTGCGGGAGGATGCCGCCGCGATCTTTCAGCGTTTGCTCCGTCTGACCGTAACCTCGATCTCCGAGAATTGGCAATCCGGCGACCTGCAGATGCACCCGGATCTGGTTCTGGCGTCCGGTGATCGGACGACAGTGGAGGATGGAGATTCCATCACGGCTACCGAGCAAATGGAACAAGGTGCGGGAGGGTTTTCCCTGCTCGTCATCGGCTCGTGCGAGTCTATGGTCGGTGGCTTTGCTGCGATCGAGATGGGCGGCCACTGCCACATCGATCTCGAAGTTATCTTGATCAGGAGTTCCTTCGACGATGGCTATATAGGATTTCTGTACTCGATTTGCTTCGAAAGAGTTCTGGAGATGTCGGCGCGCAGGTACTGTTTTTGCCAGCAGCAGTAGACCGGATGTGTCTCTGTCGAGACGATGGCACAATCTCGGTGTGATCTGACGAATGCTACGGTCGTTCAGACTCCTCCAGTGGCGGTGGAGTCCATCCACCACGGTTCCCACATGTGTCCGTCCGACCGGGTGAACGAGCATGCCGGGAGGTTTATCGACCGCAACAATCCACGGGTCCTCGCAGATGACGGGAAGTTTCTCGGGGGGCTCGCTGTCTTCAGTCGTGGAATCGAGCAACACCTCGATCTCGTCACCACTTGCGACCCGTGCCGATGACTTTGCCAGGTCTCCGTTGAGGAGAACTCGTTGCTGGGAGATCAATTTCTGGATCTTGCTGCGGGAACTCCATCCGAGTCTTTCCTGCAACCAGAGATCGAGCCGGATTCGCTGGTCCTGGCGGACTGGAAAGGAGGCGGACCCAGGAGGCCGGGACAGATCTCGTCCTGGAGTGAGTACCATCGTCTACCTTTCCCCCCTCGATACCCTTCGAGGAGGCCAGTGGTGCCAGCGGTAACAACTGTCGAGGAGCCATTCTAGAGCAAGACCGGGGCTCCATCTGCGAATTCGGGCTCCCTTGACCCCCCCCGGACTGCTCCCTACCATCCACTCGGGCTAGAATGCCCCTGACAGGGTCCGCATCCTGCGGGATCGGATCTCCAGCTCTGACCGAATGGATCCTCGTGGAAACTGCACGCTTGAAGGAACTGATCGAACTCATGGATCGCAACAACCTCGAGGAGTTGGAAGTGGTCGAGGGGGAAACCCGTATCCGTCTTCGCAAGAAGCCGGATAGATCCCCGGAAGTGGTTTCGATGATCACGCATCCGGCGATGTCGGCACCCGGTGCTATTGCCGTCGATCCTGGCGCCAATGTCGGCGAGTCTCCTCCAGAGACCGTCGTCGATGAGACCAGAACGGTACGGTCTCCGATGGTGGGTACCTTTTTTCGTTCGCCGGGTCCAGGGACCGAAGCGTTTGTCGAAACGGGTGACCAGGTCGAGGAAGGGCAGGTCCTCTGTATCGTCGAAGCGATGAAGGTAATGAACGAGGTGAAGGCGGATCGGTCAGGAACCATCGATTCCGTTCTCATCGATGACGGCAGTCCTGTTGAATTCGGTCAACCCCTGTTCAGTTTTTCTTGAGGATCGAGTTAACCGAATGAAGCCATTTTCTCGAATACTGGTTGCCAACCGCGGAGAGATTGCTCTTCGTGTGATCCGTGCTTGTCGCGAACTCGATATCGAGACGGTCGCGGTCTACTCGGAAGCGGATCGAGATGCCAGTTACCTGGATCTCGCCGATGAGAAAATTTGTATCGGTCCTGCATCCAGTCTTCATTCTTATCTCGACATCTCCAAGATCATAGCGGCGGCGGAGATCTCCGATGTCGAGGCGATTCATCCGGGTTACGGGTTTTTGTCGGAGAATCCACAATTCGCAGAGATCTGTCAGTCCTGTCGTATCCAGTTCATCGGTCCGACGGTGGAGAACATCCGACAACTCGGTGACAAGGCTTCGGCCAGGAAAATCGCCATCCAGGCGGGGGTGCCGGTGGTTCCAGGTTCGACCGAGGTTGCTGCCGATGAAGACGATGGGCTCGAGGTGGCGCGCGAGGTCGGGTTTCCTGTACTGGTCAAGGCCGTGGCTGGAGGGGGTGGGCGCGGAATGCGCATCGCGCGCGATGAATCCACCTTTTCGCAGGCTTTCCAGGCGGCCAGGACCGAGGCGGACGTTGCTTTCAAGAATCCTGATGTCTACATCGAAAAACTGATCGAGAAACCTCGTCATGTCGAGATTCAGGTGCTGGCAGATTCTTACGGTAGTGTGATTCATCTAGGGGAGCGCGACTGTTCGCTCCAGAGGCGCCATCAGAAATTGATCGAGGAGAGTCCCTCTCCCGCAGTCGATGACGAATTGCGAATCCGTATGGGCAAGAGTTCTACCGAACTCGCCTCCGGAGTCGGGTATCGCGGTGCGGGAACGGTCGAGTTCCTGCTCGATATGGATGGGAACTACTACTTCATCGAGATGAATACCAGAATCCAGGTGGAGCATCCGGTGACGGAAATGGTGACGGGGATTGACCTGGTGCAAGAGCAGATCAGGATTGCTGCCGGAGCGCCGTTACGATACCGCCAGGAAGATGTGAGAATTAACGGACACAGTATCGAATGCCGTATCAACGCTGAAGATCCGGATCGAGGATTCGCACCCTCACCGGGCACGATCACAGATTTCAGATCCCCGGGTGGTATGGGTGTTCGTCTTGATTCACATGTCTACTGCGGTTACACGGTACCGAAAGAATATGACTCATTGCTGGGCAAATTGATCGTTCATCGCGACACCCGCGAGGAAGCCATCCGAACGATGAGACGCGCCCTCGATGAGTTCGTGATCGAGGGTGTGCACACGACCATTCCCTTCTATCGTGAAGTGCTAGACCATTTCCACTTCGTGAAGGGAAATCTGGACACTGGTTTCATAGAGGAATACCTCATCGATGCCTGATAGGGGTGGCTGTCAGGGTTCGATTTCGGGGTAGATCCCTGAGCAACCTGATCTTGTCGTATCCGCTTGCCGCGGGGCTTGCCTCTGAGCGCTCTACGGGCACAATGAAGGTCTGCGCGGCCCGTGCCGCAGAAGGCTCCTCCAGCGCCCGGTCAGTCCCAGACTCGGGAGGAGGAGATTGTTTCCTCGGAAGGGAATGCCGGATGTCTTGTAGCCATCACCCCGTTATCGATGGGGAGTGCTTCGCCATCGTTGCGCCGAACCGCGTTCGTTCGGCGGGTTTTACGCTCATCGAATTGATGATCGTGGTCGCCATCATCGGAGTGCTCGCGACTCTGGTCACCAAGATGATCCAGCAGGCGCAGGCGAAAGCCGCGGAAGCGGGTGCAGCGACGGCCGTCTCGACGATTTCCTCGGCACTGGAAGAATACAACCGTGACGAGGGTGTATACCCTGGGTGGAATCTCAAAGTGGACGATTCGGAACTGGAAGACTTCAACGCTTTCCCGCTTCTCTATGAGTCGATCGCTGGCGAACGGCCACCCAATGGCAAGGGCGGTAAGAACGCTCCCTACGTGGATCTGGATATGGAGTTAATCGTCATCGTCGATGACGAATTTGATGAGGAATACAAGCGACCCGGACGTGAAGATCTGTTCGATCCGGAGGTGGAAAAGTTCTATTTCGATCCCTGGAGTGAACCGTATCGCTACCGGGAGAATCGCTCCAAGCGGAGAAAGGAGGACTGGATGATCAAGCGTTCTGGTTTTGATCTCTGGTCCATCGGTCCCGATGGAGAGAACTCGGCCTGCTTCGGAATCCCCGAGGAAGGGGAAGAATACGATGACATCGGCAACTGGTAGGTCCGGAAACGCGAGTGGGCGACCGGAAGCCTGTGACAGCCAGCGGAAGGATAGCAGCCACGGATTCACGATGGTGGAGTTGATGGTGACGATCGCTCTCATCGTGTTCTTGATGTCGATGCTGGCGGTAGGTGCCGGCCGATACCTGAAGAGCGCCTCCAATGCCCGGACGATGTCCCTGATTCAGCGGGTCGGGCTGCTCATCGATAAATATCATTCGATCACCGGCGACTATCCTTCTGATGGTCTCGATGGGATCGATGTCATCACCACCGATGGAACCTACCTGTTCGGTGGGGCTGCTCTGACGCATGCCATGACTCAACCCATGATCCTGACCCAGAAGCAAGCCAACGGAGAGATCCGGATTATCGGTGAGGAACCTGCCCTCGGGGAGTTCCGCAGCGATGAACTGTCAGCGCCTGCCGATGACGATGAAGAAGCCCGACAGTTGCTCGATGCCTGGTACGAGCCGATTCACTACGATGCTGTCTCGGGTGGCGAGATCTCTTTCAGCCCTCAGGGACTGGGAGAAACCCATCTCGACTGGGACGATGACGAACAGGTGCATTCGGATGATCCAAGGGAAGTGGGAGAAGGCACCGATGGTCTCGGTCCCCAAAATACCAACGGTTTCGACATCTGGAGCCATGGTGCGGGGGGGCACACAGAGGAGGAAAGTTACGAGGATCTGATCAGAAACTGGCAGGGAGGTGGAGAATGATCGCCCTGCACGGGTCCTGGCGTCTACGGGCCGGCTTTACCCTGATCGAGATGATCGTGACCATCGGGATCATCATCGTCGCTACTGGATTCATCGCTCCCGCCGTGATCGCCATCTTCCAGGATCGGCGTCTCGAAAATGCTGCGGCGATCATCCTCACAACCGTGAACGAGGCGAGAAACGCTGCGGTGACCAAGAAGCAACCTCATTCGGTCGTCTTCCTCCAGTCAGGAGTACGTCTCTACCGTCACCCCAAAGGTGAGGACGAGGGTGGCTTCGTAGGTGGTATCCGCGCCATCAATGTTCCTGGTGCAGATCACGTCAGCTACGACATGCCTTGCGCCCGTTACCTTTCGGCAGATCTAGCGACACAACTTCAATGCCAGATCGAAGGCACCAATCAGGACAGGTGGGTTCCGTTACCGGAGGATGTTTTCATCACTTTGCGTCCCGATGGAACGATTGATTTCGGAACCAACGATGACATCCCCAGTTATCGCTTCAATAGCGATCCCCCCAGTGGAGGGGATCTTTTGATCCGTCAAAAGGGGGATTCCCGGGTTTGTTTCGTCGATATCCGACCGACGGGACGGGTGGCGAGCAAGGTCGCGGAGGAATACGAATGATCCCCATCCGCCACCAGAAGGGATTTACCATCCTGGAAATCTTGCTGGCTGTGGTGATCCTGACCGTTGGATTGCTCGGATTGCTAGCGGTGTTCCCGGTCGCCATGAGATCGGGCATGGACGCGGTCAAGCAGACCAATGCGGTGATCATCGCTCAGTCGGTCGAGCAGGCGATTCGGGAGGGATTGATGGAGCGCAAAGCTCAGAGCCCCGATGGTCGCTGGACCTACTTCATCTTCAATCATGATGGAGTGACGGATCCTCTTCCAGTGAAACTCGAACGCGCACGGCCCGATGCGGATTACTACATCCTGCTTCCGAGTCCCGATCCTGATCGTAAAACTGCCATCCGGCGAACCGAGTACTGGGAGCGAGGAAAGACATTTGTTTTCCCCGAGACCGATGGCCTCACCTGGATCGTCGACGAGAGTGGAGTGGAACGGGAAGTGACCGATGAATCGTCGTCGAGTGCCCCCAACGGCCGTGGAAATCCGATCCAGGCCGATGACGATGCTGATGATTGGGTACGTGAGATCAGGAGTCCTGGAAGCGATCGGGTTCTTGACAGTTACGAAACCTATGATGTCCGGCGCGTGTATCGATTGAGCAATCGATTTTTCGATCAGGAACTCGCGCAGGACTACGATCTAATCGACGAAGACCCGATTTCTCAGTACTCCTTTGCCTTCACCATCCGTCCAGCAAAACAGGATGGAAGTCTTGATCTCAAGTATCCCGATGATCGGAATTTTACTCCATCCGGAGATCTCTTCGAGGTTGAGATTCTTGTCTTTAGATCCTTCAGGGAAGGAACGAAACTTGCGGATCCGTTCTATCAGTGCCAGATTCTTGTTCACAAATAGGGGCAAGAACTCCTCTCGTGAGGCTGGCTTCACTCTGCTTGAGTTGCTCGTTGCCTTGACATTGGCAGCGATCATCTCCTTGATCATCGCCCAGGTAGGCTCCAAGTCGCAGAAGATCTACGACAGTACGGTGACGATGGTAGAGACGTATCAGAAGTTCCGTTACGCCCTCGATGACATCAATGAGAACCTGTCCAAGATGGTGCCGACCGCGTCTCTCGAGTTCTATCAGGATCAAGGGCGTTCCAGGGGGTACTGGGATGAAGGGGAGGAACTCAAGGACCAGGACGTGGGTCCGAACCTCGAGGGCGGAAATCCTCGTGAGTACGACGAGGCCGCAACCCTCTTCGAGCGTAAGTACCTGCTCGATACTTTTCGACCCGATGAGCCCCTGGAGCACTGGAATGATTCGATCTATTTCAAGGCTCCCGTTGAGGTCCGTGGAGTGGTTCGGCTTGCCAACGTCGAGTACTACCTGGCCGATCCGCGTAGGCTCGAAAGAGGCGATGGGGATGGAAAGATACCTGCCGAAGAAGAGATGAGTTTTCAGGCCAGTCGGTCACTGGTTCTGATGAAGGCCGTTCGGTATCTCGATCTTGATCAGAGGAATTACAACTCCACCGAGGTCCGGGTACGCAAGGTGATCAGTGAATTGTGTTCCAATGTTACCGATTTTCGAATTGAGTATTTCTACGACAATTATTTCGATTCAAAGCCCGGCGGGTTCATGAGTCCTTCCGTCGAGGTGACCCCGGAACTGGTAGATTCCGAGGATTCGGACTTGCGTGATGTCCGCGGGACTTTTGCGAAGAAGTTTCTCTACGGTGGTATGCAGTCGCGCCTTCGGACTAACGCCATCCGGGGTATCCGAAACGTGGAGACTGGAGCAAACCTGCCGGTACAGTTCAATTACAGCGGAAGTAACAAGATCAAGTTCTCGCAACTGCGCACCGGAGACAAGTTATATATCTGGACTGATGGCGGCAGTTCTTTTCCCAGTGGAGAGTTCACCTTGCTCTACAACAGCAACGGCCGCTTGCTGCTGAAAGAGCCGATTCCTTTCGGCACCTGGGATCAAGATCCTGGTGGGCTTCGCTTCCGAGCGCCATTTGTTCCGCCGGCATTTCGTATCTCGGTGCGAGTACTCAATGATAAGGGTAAGGAACCGAGAACCTTGACGATGGTGGTTCGTACCAACGGCTGAGGGCTCTTCTTCGACAGATCCAGTCGGCGATGGCCGCGTCCTCAATCCTGTCGTTCGGTATTGAGTGCCAGCAAGAACTCCACATTCGAGTCCGTCTGCTTCAACTTCGCCTTGAGCATCTCCATCGCCTCGACCGGATTCATGTCGTTGAGAACCTTGCGCAGAATCCATAGTCGTTTGATCTCTTCTGGACTCATCAGCAGTTCTTCTTTTCGTGTACCCGAACGATTGATGTCGATGGCCGGCCAGACCCTTTTGTCTGCAAGGCGACGATCGAGGTGGAGTTCCATGTTCCCGGTCCCCTTGAACTCCTCGAAGATGACCTCGTCCATGCGCGAACCGGTGTCGATCAGGGCGGTGGCCACAATCGTCAGACTGCCGCCCTCCTCGATGTTTCTGGCTGCACCGAAAAATCGCTTCGGTCTTTGCAGCGCGCCAGCATCGACTCCACCGGAGAGGATTCTGCCGGAGTGGGGAGCCTCGTTGTTGTAAGCACGGCCCAGTCGTGTGATCGAATCGAGCAGGATGACCACGTCACGACCATATTCGACCAGGCGCCGCGCTTTCTCGATGACCATCTCGGCGACCTGGACATGGCGACTGGCGGGCTCGTCGAATGTCGAGGAGATGACTTCACCGCGTACGTTGCGTTCCATGTCGGTCACTTCTTCGGGACGTTCATCAATCAGTAGCACCATCAGATCTACATCTGGATGGTTAACGGCAATCGCATTGGCGATCAGCTGCAAGATGATGGTCTTACCGGTTCTGGGCGGCGCGACGATCAGGCCGCGCTGCCCTTTCCCTATGGGCGTTACCAGATCGATGATCCGGGTCTCGTTGATGTCTTTTTCCGTCTCCATTTGCAATCGTTCGTCGGGATACAGCGGAGTCAGATCGTCGAATACGACGTTGTCATGCGCTTTCTCCGTTTTTTCGTAGTTGATGGTGTCGACCTGGAGCAGTGCGAAGTAACGCTCCCCTTCCTTGGGGGGGCGGACCTGGCCCTGGATCACACAACCGGTGACCAGCCCAAAACGACGAATCTGGGATGGTGAGACGTAGATGTCATCGGCACATGGAATGTAGGAGTAGCGAGGAGAACGCAGGAACCCGAAACCATCGGGGAGAACCTCCAGTACCCCTTCGCCATACATCACACCAGATTCATGAGCACGTTTCTTGAGAATGACGAAGATCAAATCCTGTTTCTTGAGTCCGGCGATCTCCTCGATGCCCTCATCGCGAGCCATCTGTTGTAACTCGGCCATCGTCATCTTGTGCATCTCGGAAAGGTGTAACTCGGGCATTTGGCCGGCAATTGGCTTCGGCAGTTCGTCGAGATCCTCGACATCCATCGGCAGTCCTTCCAGATCGATGGGCGGAGGAGCAGTCTTCTTGGTGACCTTCTTGCGGCGGATTGGCTTCTTAAGTTCGGCACCTTTGCTGCCACGACGAGGATTTCGTCCCTTTTTCGGACGCGACGATCCGGACCTCGTGCCCTTATCGAGATCGCCTTCGCCCGAGGTCGGGCTCGATTGACGTGGGGACATCAGGAATTCACCTCAATTTTCACTCCGGCTCTCCTTCGCGGTGGCCCATCCACTGCTCCAGGAAACTCCGGCACTGTTGCTGGATCTCTTCGGCGGAAGTCTCGTTCCGATTGGAGATCACACCATCTGCGGTTTCTTTCTTCTCGGAGAGTGGCACCTGTGCCGACTCCCTGAGGGCTCTCTCCCCCGGTTTCCAGCCCCGATGTTGCTGGAGACGCTGCTCACGATCTTCTTCTGGAGCCTCGATGAATAGCACCCGGTCGACCAGTTTCCGGTAGGGAGAACCTTCGAGGAGGGGGATATCCAGGAGAATCAAGGGCCGCCCACAAGGGAGCGGACTGCCACTATCGAACCCTATATTGGCGACTTTCGCAAGAGCAACATCGATCCGTTTTCGCACCTGGGGGTGGACGATCTTCTCCAGGTCAGCCCGTGCTTGCTCGTTGGCGAAGACCAGTTCGGAAATGGCGGCGTGATCGAGGCTCCCGTCGGGTGTTGAAATTCCTTCACCGAGAACCTTTTCGATTTCGGAGATTACCTCGGATTGCATGAGAACTTCATGGGCAAGCAGATCTGCATCGATGACGTGAGCTCCGAAGGAAGCGAAGATCTCCGCCACTGTACTCTTGCCTGATCCGATTCCCCCGGTCACAGCGAGAATCCACGGTTTCACCGCAGCGCCAGTGGAGTCGTGAGTTTCACCGTTTTCACTTGGAGGCATCAAACCAGTCCCTCCCGGTGCTCACCTGAACCTCCAGGGGCACCGAGATTTCCAGAGCCCCCTCCATCACTTCTTTGAGCCAGACGGCACACTCCTCGGACAGTTGCTCGGGAACCTCGAGCAATAACTCGTCATGGATCTGCAGCAGAATTCGCGCTTCGTTGCCGCGTCGAAGTGCTTCCCGGTGAACATCGATCATCGCTTTCTTGATCAGGTCCGCGGCGGAACCCTGGACCACGCTGTTGATGGCATACCGTTCTCCCTGGGCTTTTTCTCGAGCGAGGCGTGAACGTATTTCCGGGATCGGACGTCTACGACCAGAGAGTGTTCTGATCTCACCGGTTTCGGTTGCTGTACTTTTGATCTCATCCATCCACTCGCGAACTCGCGGGAAGCCCTCGAAATAAGCCTCGATGAACTTCTTGGCATCAGCGACAGAGATACCCACATCGCGGGCAAGCCCGCGTGCACCCATGCCGTACATCAATCCGAAATTGACCGCCTTGGCCGCGGCTCGTTCATCCCGGCTTATCTCTTCAATCTTCTTGTTTTGGATCTTTGCGGCCACGGAGGAGTGAATATCGACTCCAGATTCGAGGCTGGAGATGAGTCCCTCATCGCCGGTCAGGTGGGCGAGTAGTCTCAGTTCGACCTGTGAATAGTCTGCCGATACGAAGACACAGCCGTCACGATTGGGAATGAAAGCGTGTCGGATGCGTCTACCCTCTTCGGAACGGATCGGGATGTTTTGAAGGTTGGGACGATTCGAAGCCAGTCTGCCGGTGGCGGTGATCGTCTGGCGAAAATCAGTATGGATCCTGCCTGTTTCTGGATGCAGGTGCTGGGGGATGGCCAGTATGTAAGTCGAGAGCAATTTCGATAGCGTTCGGTGCCGGAGGATCAACTTGAGCATCTGCTGTTCGGGGTGCCGCGAGGCGAGTTCCTCGAGAGTTTCGGCCTTGACGCTGACACCGGTCTTGGTCTTCGGCAGTCCCTTGTCGGGTAAACCGAGATCTTCAAATAAAATCTTCTGTAATTGCTTTGGACTGGCGATGTTGAAAGGTTCGCCCGCCTCCTCGTGGATGCTGGCCTCGATGCGTTCTAGTTCTGCAGACAGCTGGATCTCCTGCTTCTTCAGGCGTTTTTCGTCGATGGAAATTCCTTCTCTTTCCATCGAAACCAGCACCTCTACGAGCGGCAGTTCGATCTCTTCAAGCACCTCGCGCAATCGGTGCTGATCGATCTCTTGATCGAGATCTCGATGCAGTCTCAGGGTCCAGTCCGCATCCTCGGCGGCGTAGTGGCAGATCTCTTCCGGTTCGATCTGGTCCATCGAGGTTTCTGCCCCCGGTTCTCCGATGATTTCCCGGATCGGAATCATCGTGTGGCCGAGACGCTCTGAGACCAGGCTGTCGAGACCGTACCGGCCCCTCACCGGGTTGATCAGGTAGGAGGAGATCATCGGGTCGCCGCAGATGCCGGCCAGCATCACTCCCTCGTTGCGCATCACCTGTGCATCGAACTTGATGTTCTGACCGATCTTGCCGATCTCTGGATCTTCGAGCAGCGGACCGAGCCGCTCCATCACGATATGACGTGCAATTGGCCCGTCACCGGCGGGACTCTGGAATGGGATGTACCACGCCTCGGCTGGCTCAACCGCGATGCTGCAGCCGACCACGGTTCCGCCGATCTGATCGAGGGAGTCCGTCTCGGTATCGAAGGCGAAGGAACCGGCTGCGCGACAGAGTGCGATGACCCGATCCAGTTCCTCGGTGGTGGTGACGAGGTGATATTCGACCGATGGATCGGGATCGCGGGGGGTCGGTTGGGTTGCCTGGGCAGCGGACGTCTCGACAGCAGTATCGGAAGCTATATCGGCGCCCGCAAAGAGGCTCGCTTGCTGCTCTACAGGCTTGTTCATCATGTCGAGAAATCTGTTGAAGCCGAGTTCTTTGAAAAGTTCGGTTAACTGGGATTCATCCGGCGCGATCCGGATCAACTCGGCGGGAGAACAGTCGAGAGGAGTTTCCTGGGATAGGGTCACCAGTTCTTTCGAGAGATGCAGCATCTCTCGACAGGCACGGATCTTTTTCAGAGACGCCGCTGGAATACCATCTGGCACCGGATCCTCGAGCAGCGTTGCCGGATCCTCGACCAGAGAGAGGATTATTTCTGCACCCTTGGCGCCTATTCCTTTCACTCCGGGAATGTTGTCAGAGGAGTCTCCCACCAGCGACTGATAGGCGATGACCTGATGAGGTTTGATTCCCTTCTTGGCGAGCAACTCTTTCGGTCCATAGACTTCACCGCTCGATACATCGAGAAATTTGACTCTGTCGGAGAGAACCTGCTCGAGGTCCTTGTCCTTTGTCAGTAGCCGTACATCTATTTCTTCAGACGCGGCTCTCGTCGCCATCGTTGCGATGCAATCGTCGGCTTCGTGATGCGGAGACTGCAGAATGGGAATCCGGAAGGCATCCAGCATCCGATCGATGATGGGCAACTGGGAACTCAACTCATCGGGCATCGCCTCCCGGTTTGCTTTGTATTGATCGTAGCGTTCGTGACGGAAAGTGGGTCCGTCGCATTCCATGGCGATGGCCCACAACTCGACCGGGTGATCGCGGCACAGACGAAGCAGCAAGTCGGCGATTGCATAGACCGCCTGGATCTGCATCCCGCGCGAGTCGGTCAGACGCCTCATTCCGTAAAAACCCCGGTAGATCTGGTATCTGCCGTCGATGAGGAAAAGGGTCTGAGACAAAGGTATCGCTTTCCGGGTGCTGGTGAGCACTGCTGCGAGGGGTGGGCTATCGAACGAGTTCGGTTCTGCTACAGAAACTATCTCAGAGGTCGGCAGACGGCAATGAGGGGATATCGGGCTGCTTGACGGGCTTTCGGCTCCAGCGTAGGATCAGCGCTTCCGGCCCCTAGCGGGGCGGGAGCCTCCAGGGTGTGCATCCGGGATACCCGGATCGACGCTGGTGGGTTTCGGCTTCGCTTTGGATTTCCCCTGTATGGAGATCTTCGAGGCCCGGAAGGAAATGAACCGCAATCCACTTGTCGCACGGTTTCAGGCCCGTTTCAGGGACCGGAACACCGGCGCGAGAATTTGGTGGCCAGTTCCGCATCTCCGATGTGGCGCTCGCAGGGAGGATACTCGATGGCCCGCAATCAGGGGGGAGCACAGCTCTCTTTTCTCATCGTTTCGTTGCTTGGCATCCTGGTGCTCTGCTTCGTTGTTTTCCAGCAAAACAGTGATATGGAGCGAGTCAACAAAAGCCTCGCGGCTGCTCAGAATGAAAAGGCTGCCAAGGAGGATCGCATCCGGGAACAATCCATCGAAATCAATGGACTCAGGGTGCTGATTCACGGCAACGATGAGTCCGCAGTACCGGTTCCCGAGGTCCAGGCGTTGATCGAGAAGTCCGGAAGCGACATCGCAACTGCGCGGGGCTCCAGTAATGCCCGGGAGTACGAGTCTCTCACCGAGATGTATGATGACTCGGTCGATACGATTCGATTCCTCAACAACGAATTGCAGAGTCAGCGTTCGGCAGCCGAAGCGAAAGACAACGAGTACCAGGAAGTGGTCACTTCCAAGAGCAACCTCGGTTCTCAGTTGAACGAGGAGATCGATTCGCTTCGATCCCAGCTCAACGACATGCAGGTTCAACTGGAGCAAAGTCGTACCCGGGCTCGTGAAGAGAGCGCGCGTCTGCGCGAGGAAGTCGAACGCCTCGTCCAGGACAACAGTGCTACCGTCTACAAACTGCAACGCGATCTGAGCATCTCGGAGAATCTGCTCACGCGCTCCAACGACCGCATCGAGGAGTTGAAGCGTGAGATCGTCCGTGAACAGACCTTCGCCATGGTCAAACCGGATGGAGAGGTTCTGAACGTGAGCGAGGAACTGGGCAAGGCCTGGATCAACCTCGGCACCAAGAATCGTCTGCGCAGAGGCCTGGTGTTCGATGTGTTTGCATACCAGAAGGGTGGCAAGCGCATCAGCAAGGGTCGAGTCGAGGTTCTCAGTGTTCAGGAGCAGTACTCGGAAGTGGCGATCCTCGAAAATCTGGATCGTTTCAATCCGATCTCGACCGGCGACATGATTGCCAGTCCCTTCTACGATGGAGAAGATGTGCCGATGTTCGTCTTTGCCGGAGATTCCGCCACCAATGGCCGCTACTCTCTGGAAGATATGAGCCGCAAGATCGAACTGTTCGGTGGAGTGGTTTCCGACCAGGTCCAGTTGAATACTGATTTTGTTGTCGCGGTCAAAGGCTACGAGGACACCCCCGAATACGATCTTGCCCGCGATCTCGGGGTCACGATCCTGCGGGAGGCGGAACTCCTCGAGTTCATCGACTTCTAGTGGATTCGTTCAGGCCACTCAGGAAGACGGCGGCGAGGGAACTCCTCGCCGCCGGCTTCTCTTATCTGACGGTAATTGCGAGCGACCGACGGCGCGGGGAGAACTCCGCGCTGAAGTTTGCCGCTGACCCCAGAACGTGGCATCTTGTCGATCCAGGGCCAGGATCCACGGGGATCCGATCGATGGCCGGCAGGAGGACTGGAAGATGAATCAGGTTCCCGATTCCGGAGAGAATCTGAAGACGATGTCCTTCGGGGACCATCTCGAAGAACTTCGCGGTCGGGTTCTTCGTTCCATCCTGGTGGTTCTGTTCTGTGCGGCGATCGCTTTCATCTTCCAGAATGAATTGATGCAACTGGTCACCGGTCCACATCGGCTTGCACTGTCGCAGATCGAGGCAAGCACACAAATCTGGCAAATCCATGAAGACGTCACCTCGGCACGGAGTTCGCTGCAGGTCTTGCCAGCTGAGCAGGCGAAGCAGGTGCTGCTCGAGGCGGATCAGCAACAGGACTGGTGGAGTCGATGGAATCAGTTCCGCCAGCAGCAGACAGAGGCGGGGGTCAATACGGATCTGGTCGAGTTACTCGAGGAGCGGATCTCCGATCTCGATCGAGCCACCAGTTCTTCACTGGTTCTGGGCGGAACCGCCACTCGGTTTCAAACGAGTGCCGATCAGTTGCGAGTGATTCTCAACGATGCTCCATGGGGTACCAGTTCGCCCATCGAGGAGACCATCGGGGAACTCGAGGCGATGTCAAAACTTCTGATCGACTGGGGGAAGATCTCGCCCACCACGACGGACCCTGTCGAGTCTTCGGAGTCGGATGAACCTGGGGAACCCGAAACAGATCCGAATCCCGCACCCACCCTGGTCGATGCCGGTGTCGTGGAGGTGCTCGAGGAGGTTGCCGCGCTGTCGGTCACTGTTGAGAGCCGTAGCCGCGATCTGATCGGTTGGCGCAGCAAGGCGCTGCCGCTGGCGTTACTCTCCTATGCCGAGGCGTTTTTCGCCTATGTGAAACTGAGTCTGCTGATCGGTCTGTTGTGTGCCTTGCCCTGGTTGACCTTCGAGATCTGGCAGTTCATCGCCGCGGGACTCTACCGAACCGAACGTCGTGCGGCGGTCCCTTTCCTCCCGGTCGCTTTCTTGCTCCTGGCGATGGGAGTCACCTTTGCTTACCTGGTACTGATCCCTGTCGGCCTGTCCTTTCTCGGTGGATACGGAGATCCGCAACTGGTCCGACCGGTCTTCACCCTGAAGAACTATCTGGGACTGGTATTCACGTTGATCCTTGGCATGGGGCTCGTCTTTCAATTGCCTCTGTTGATGATATTCCTGACCAGAAGTGGTTTGCTGAACGTCGATAATTTTCGCCACTACCGCAAGTACTCCATCGTCGGGGCTGTAATTCTCGGGGCGTTGTTGACCCCTCCTGATATCGTGACCCAGTTGTTGATGGCGGGACCGCTTGTGATCCTCTACGAAGTGGGGATCATCGCGTGTGCGATGAGTGCCAAGAAGAAGTCAGGAGATATTTGATGGATTCGCTTACTCCCGGATCTTCGATCTCCACCAACGGAAAACAGGAGTAGTTCGTGTGCTCTGATGAAGACCTGGTTGCCGATTCTGATCTCACGCGTGATGCAGGGGAGAACCTCCGCGTCGGGGTGATCACTGTCGGAGATGAGATCCTCGAGGGTCGTATCGTCG
>JBBWWE010000327.1:0-2368 GCA_050256595.1 Planctomycetota bacterium | reverse complement strand
ACCGATTCAGATCGATGATATCGATGCCCTCGATGTGCTCGATGAAGTTCATCTTTCCCTTGTACAACGGTTGCAAACTCGCGCTCCCAGAACCGATCGGGAACGACTGCAGAAAATGGGAACTCGTACCATCGCCGAGGCGCGAGTCGAGGCATTCTACTATCCTCGTGCAGATCGCGATCACGGTGGCGAGGATTGGGGAAATCTATTTGCCGAACTGGTCCTTCATGGAGCCGGTGGCTGGAGCCTCTTTGGTGAACTTAACCACGATCTCGCTGCCGGAACCGATGTCGAACAAAATGGTGGGTTGCGCTGGATCGATCTGGATCAAGGTTTGTTCGAAATCGCCTGGCGCGAACGACCCGACACTCAGGAGACGCTGCTGGTGGGTGGGCGCTGGAATGCCTCGCCACGATGGGACATGAGCCTGTTCGTCGAGTACGATGCCATCGAAGAGGAATCGATCGGACACTGGTGGGAGGTAGGACGTAATTTCCGCACCTTCCGCATGATGTTCAGTCTCGATGTCGAGCGTGGAGATACCGACCAAACCACTTTTCGGATCGACATAGGGTTGCCGGAGATGATGGGTGCGTTGAGAGGTTCACGATTCGGTTCGTCGTATTCCGGTCGTTTCCGATGAAGAGTTGTTTGCGATGAAGAAGAGGGAGTATCGATGACGGGTCCAGCGGTCTATCCCGGCACCTTTGATCCTCCGCATCGTGGGCACATCGATCTCATCAAACGGGGTGTCCGACTTTTCGGAAAACTGATCGTGGCTGTGGCGGTCAATCGTGGCAAGAATTCGACTTTTACTGCCGAGGAGAGAATCGCCTGGCTCGAGAGCTGCACTGCAGAACTCGATGGGGTCCGGGTAATGCAATTCACGGGGCTGGTGGTCGGTCTGCTTGCCAGTCAGAACTCGCGGATTCTGCTCAGAGGAATCAGGACCTTTGCTGACTTCGAGGCCGAGTACACCATGGCTCTGACCAATCGAAACATCTCTGCCGACCTCGAGGCGGAAACAGTGTTCGTGATGCCGACGATGGAGCTGTCTCACTACTCGAGCCGACACGTCAAGGAGATTGCCTCTTTTGGAGGAGACGTTCGCTCATATCTGCCTGAGGAGATCTCTCAGGAGGTATCTCGACGCCTCGCCGAGTTGCTCGGTCCTGGCACGGTGGAATCGACGGAGGCTCCCCGGTAGGATCCTTCTCTTGCAGTTTTCACCAACAGGAATTTCGACGATCACGTCACCAGAGGAGGATCTCGATGTCGACGACCCCAAGGAGTGTGATCACTACCGATGGTGCTCCTGCTGCCATGGGGCCTTATTCCCAGGCCATCGAGGTGGATCGCTGGGTTTTTTGCTCCGGTCAGATCGCCGTGGTTCCAGCCGATGGTTCCATCGTCGAGGGAATCGAGCAACAAACAAAGCAGGTGCTACTGAATCTGGGAGAGGTGCTGAAGGCGGCGGGTTGTGAATTCTCCGATGTGGTCAAGACCACGGTTTTTCTTTCTGATATGAATAACTTTTCCGCCATGAACGAAATCTATGCACAGTATTTCAGCGAGCCGTTTCCAGCACGTGTGTGCATCGAAGCGGCTGCCTTGCCGAAAAACGTCCAGGTCGAAATCGATGCCATCGCTCGGAAGAGAGAAGTGCATTGAGTCACGAAGCTGCGCTACTTGAGATCAAAGACCTCCGTACCTGGTTCTACACCGATGACGGTGTCGCCAAGGCAGTCGATGGCGTCAGTTATTCGATCCAGCCGGGAGAAACGCTCGGTGTTGTCGGAGAATCGGGTTGCGGAAAATCTGTAACGGCGATGAGCATTCTCCAGTTGGTTCCCACTCCGCCTGGCAAATATGTCGGTGGAGAGATCCGCTTCCGCGGAGAGAACCTGCTCGAACGTGGTGAAAAACAGATGCGAGGGATTCGCGGTAAAGAGATCTCGGTCATCTTTCAGGAACCGATGACGAGTTTGAATCCAGTTTTCCAGGTCGGGGATCAGATTGGTGAGGCGTTGCGCCTTCACGAGGGGATGTCCAGATCCCAGGCCAGAGAACGCTCGATCGACCTATTACGACTGGTGGGAATCCCTTCTCCCGAAACTCGCGTATTCGAATATCCTCATCAACTCTCCGGCGGCATGAAGCAACGCATCATGATCGCCATGGCTCTGCTATGCAACCCCTCCTTACTGATTGCAGACGAGCCTACAACGGCACTAGATGTAACCATCCAAGCCCAGATTCTAGATCTAATGATGGATCTAAAAGAAAAAAGAGAAGAGTCAGCGATCCTTCTAATCACCCATGATTTGGCAGTAGTAGCAGAAACATGCGATAGGGTAATAGTGATGTA
>JBBWWE010000326.1:0-7287 GCA_050256595.1 Planctomycetota bacterium | reverse complement strand
CGCTCTTCGGGTAGTGTCGACATGGCTGGTATTATCGATGTCAGTGGAGGAGACGCGGGAGTCCCCGATCTGTCCAATCCTTCGACTCCTCTTCAAGCTTTCGGTGGTACTGCGGGAGCTGGAGGCGGATCCGGTGGAGATGGAGGATTCGCTTTTGAGACTTCGCTCCTCCCTGGAGGAGACGGCGGAATCCCAGCAGGTGTCCCTGAAGAGATGATCTATGACGGTGTGCCTGGGGGTGGCGATCCTGGTGGTACCGTTCCTCCCAATCTGATCTCGGCGGCTACCGGCGGGCAATCTGCCAGTGGATCTCTGGCGACCTGCTCAGTAGGTGGCGGTGGCGGAGGTGGCTACGCTGCGGAGGGCATCGATGGAAACGGTGCCGGTGCCTGCACCGATCCCGAGTTCCCGGAAGCGGGACAGGGCGGAAGTTCCTACGGGGCTGATTCCTTCCTCGTGCCTGATCCTCTCGATCCAGAAGCCAGCATCTTACTCCTCGTTGGTGGTCTCGGTGGAGGCGGTGGTGCTGCCATCTTCGATACCGATACTTCTACTCCCATGGCTTCAACCGCAGGTGGAGGCGGTGGTGGATTCATTGAGATCACCGCCAACGGCCCGATGGTCGTGACCAGTACCGGCGAGATCCGTGCTCTGGGTGGCAATTCTTTCCTTGCACCGGAAGGCGCCGCCGGAGGTGGTGGTGGAGCCGGCGGGGCGATCCGACTGCGCGGTCGCAGTGTTGTGATCGTTGAGAGTGGATCGATCCTGAATGTCAGCGGAGGATTTGCCAATCAGGTACCGATTGGTGTTCCGCCTCCGTACGACACCACGAATTCGACCAACAGTGGTGGAGCCGGAGCCGAGGGCTGGGTTCGTGTTGAAACGCCCCTGGGCTTCTCTGATACGGGGATCGATGTGGTTCCTGCACCGATCGTGGGCACCTTCTCGATCTTCGAGGCTCCGATGAGTAGCGCCGCATCGGTTCCCTACTCGCTGATCAGCTTGGATGGCAGTTTTTACACCAATTTGGCTCTGGAACCCATCGTGGTCGAGCTGGTCACGGGTTCTCCTGCGAACATGCAGGTGCTCTATGAAGGCTTTGGTCTCAGCAAAACGAGTGCGGGAGGAGTTGGCGACTCCATCGGAATCGTCGCTGATCCCGCCTTGCTGCGAGATCCCCAGTCGGTGGTCTTGCGCTTCTTCCTGTTCCAAGATCTGCTGAACCCAGGATTTACACCAGTAGTGGAGGGGGTCAGCGTGGGCTTCGATGAACTTCCTCCTCCTCCTCCAGATCCGTAGATTTCGTCGAGACCCGGCGACGGTTCAATTCAGCAAAGAGGCCCCCCGGGACGAATCCCGGGGGGCCTCTTTTTCCATCAGCGGATCTCCTCGAAAGATTCGTGCAGGAGTCGAGGAGATCCCTCGCAGAGGAGCGAATGTTCATCTAATCTCGGGGCGTTGGATTCGATTCCTCCCCGGTGCCCCTTTGGCCCAGCGGTTGAATCGATATATCCAGAGTGTAGGGGGGGGCATGTCTAGAATCGTTCACATTGTTGGTACTGGTACCATTGGAGAGCCACTGATCGGGCTACTGTGTCACTTCAAAGAGCAACTGGGTATCGATGAAGTCACCTTTAACAAGAGAACACCTCTCTATACCGATCGATCAAAGGTGAAGAATTTGCTCGAAAGAGGAGCTTCGCTTTCGACTTCCGAGGAGGCGATGTCCGGGTTCGAAAAACTAGGAATGCGACCGTCCTATGACACGAGGACAGCCATCGAACGCTCCTCCGTGGTCATCGACTGTACACCTTCCGGTGCTGGTCTAGCCAACAAGGAGGAGTACTACAAGTCCGCGACTTCGGTGAAGGGTTTTGTGGCACAGGGATCCGAGTTCGGATTCGGCAAGATGTATGCCCGCGGAATCAATGATGAGGCCCTCGTTACGGGAGAAGATCGATTCCTGCATGTGGTCTCCTGTAACACCCATAATCTTGCTGCGATCATCAAAACTATGGCTCTCGGCAACGGAACGATGCCCAACAACCTGATCTCTGCAGATTTTGTTTGTATGAGGCGTTCCAATGACGTGAGTCAGGATTCCGGATACGCACCTTCCCCCCAGGTGGGTCGTCACAAAGACGAACGGTTTGGCACTCACCATGCTCGCGACGCACATCACCTGTTTCGTACTCTCGGTCGGGAATACACCCAGTTGTTTTCCAGCGCCGTGAAACTGAACTCCCAGTACATGCACACGCTACGGTTCAAATTGCTGGTCGAAGAGCCGACAACCTTGGATGAACTGCTTATGAGGGTGAAGGAGAACGATCGTCTGGCTCGCACCTACAAGAAGTCCTCGAACCAGGTCTTCAGTTTTGGTCGAGATCATGGCTTCTACGGTAGAATCCTCAACCAGACGGTAATTCCACACGAGACGATATCGATTGTCGATGGGAGACAGATCACGGGCTTCTGCTTCACACCACAAGACGGCAACAGTCTGCTCTCCTCGGTGGCGATCAGCACCTGGCTGCTCGATCCAGAAACCTACGAGGAGAAATTGCAGGTGCTCAAGCCCTGGTTCTTCGAAGAGGTTTGAAGATCGGGTAAGGACTGCAGCAATTTCCGATCAGTGATCGTCCGGTTCGTCTTGCGGGATGATGGAGTGGTCGAGTTCTCCACCAGGCAGAACCTCGTCGCTGAGCCAGCGGACTACCTGTTCAATCGGATCCTCTGCATGGGTAGGCAATCCAGCGGGGTATTCTGTCATCAATTCCTGAGCCTCCAAGATGAATACATTTCCGTTCGGGAACTCTTCTTCGAGCACAAGACCGACCGTTTCCGAAGCCTCGTTGACTCCGAGCCGCGCCAGTGCCAATGCGGCTGCTTCTCTACGTTCTATGGGAAGTGCTCGGTTTACCAGATCGATACGGAGTCGGTCTTCGATGTACTCTCGCTGCTGTGCTAGATCGTGCAGTGCTATGCCTTCGAGACTTTCGATGGCCATCGCTGAAGCTTCGCCGTCGAGGTTTGGATCATCCAGCAGATCGAGGATCTCGTCGAAGGCGGGACCTCCGATACGCTGGAGTGAACGGATTGAGATTCTCTGAAGCATTTCATCTTCATCCAGGAGACATCGGATGATCACGGACGTAGCGAATGCGCTTCTGATTTCCCCGAGCAGTAAAGCCACGCACAGTTCACCGGTGGTGAATCCTGCTTGCTGATCGAGATTGCGCCTGAGGATCTCGATCATTTCTAGCTCCAGTTCTGGATCATCGAATACGACTGGAACGAGTTCGAGACAGGCTCGAGACACAACCTCTGCATCCTCTCCGAAGAGTGGCGAGAGACGTGAATCTCGTGGTGATTTGGCTGATTCAGACATGCTGCAATATTTTACCAATCCTGGAGAAATTTCCAGTGGCTTCACCCCTGTATCCTCTGATCTGCACCCGTTATCGTCGCGCCATGGCTCTCGTGGAACACCTCGATTTGGTGATCGTCCTATTCTATCTCACGCTGGTCGTGGGAGTTGGAATCGCAGTATCACGAAGATCCGGGGCTGGCGATGATCTTCTCCTTGCCGGTCGCTCGATCAGTACCCCGGCAGTTATCGGATCCTTGATTGCCACCGAACTGTCCGCTGCGACCTTCATCGGAGTTCCACAAAGTGCTTACGTCAGTGCTAGCTGGGCATACCTTCAGTTCGGCATCGGTGCACTCGTCGCCAAAGTACTGCTGTCGAGAACGCTGATTCCTCTCTATCACCGTCTCGGCGTGAAAACTGTTTACGGCTTGATCGATCGCCGATTTGGATTCATGCCTCGCAGATGTGTGGCGCTTGCGTTCATCGTTGGAAGAATTCTCGCAAGCGGTGTTAGGCTCTACATTGCATCGATTGCAGTCGTGACCGTGACAGGTCTCTCCATCGAGATGGCGGTGTTGAGCTGCGCTCTGTTTGCGGGAGTGTACTCGCTCGTGGGTGGCATTCGTTCGGTGATTGCCACCGATTCGATCCAGGCAATGGTCTTTATCGCCGCTGGGATTTCAGTTTTGTGGGTGGTGCTGGATCGAATTCCTGGAGGACTGTCCTATCTCTTCGATTGGATCGAAACCACCGGTTCGGGAAGAGTTCTTATCTGGCCCGATGGAGGTGATTCTGTTGGGGGCTTTTTTGCGTCTCTGCTGGCGAGTTCTCAATCTCTTCCAGCAGCTCTGATTGGCGGTTTCTTCCTGACGATGGCGACCCACGGAACCGATCACGACATGGTGCAGCGACTGTTGACCTGTTGTGACGGCAAGTCCGCCGGGCGGGCACTGGTGATCTCGGGTGTTGTGAATCTGCCTCTTACAGCACTATTTCTTGCCATCGGGACGGCTATCGCCTGTCTATGGGCGTCCTCGACACCTGCATACGGGGTCGGGGCTGGCGACGACATTCTGCCCCTGTTCGTCTTGCACGAGATGCCCCCGGGCCTGTTAGGACTGGTGCTTGCGGGGCTGCTGGCTGCCGCAATGTCGAGTCTCGATTCTGCGGTCTGCGCCATCGCAGCGACCTGGACCGTCGATGTGATGCAGAAACCGGCTACTGAGGAGGCGACAACGGTTCGACGGACAACGCTGGTGATCACCGCAATGCTGGCGCTGGCAGCAGTTGCCTTTTCGTGGTTGAAGGAAGCGGGGTGGGCACCGGCGGACAATCTCGTCGAATTGGCACTTTCATCGATGACGATCATCTATGGTGCCTTGCTGGGTGTCTTCTTGTGCGCGGCATTTTTTCCAGGCCGTGGAAGTTCTCGCAGTGTGATCACGGCACTGGTGGTCGGAGTTTTCCTGGGTGCGGCTTTGTTTTTACAGAAGCCCCTTCTCGGAGTTGAGGATCCTGTGATCGCCTGGCCGTGGTGGATCGTCATCACAGCACCGCTAACCCTGGGAATCTGTTCGGTAGAATCTGAAAAGCGAGTGGAGTCATGATCGGTAAGCGCCTCTGGATCGGTATTCCAGAAGCTTTTATCTCTCCGGAGACGCATCAACACTTACTCTCCGTGAAACCGGGGGGAGTGATCTTGTTCGCCCGGAATATCGTCTCCATCGACCAGTTGAAGCAACTCATCATGGATCTCAGGTCGCTACTCGGTTCTTCCCTCGTCATTGCCATCGATCAAGAAGGAGGACGGGTCGTCCGGATCGAAGATG
The DNA here is from genome assembly GCA_050256595.1 of Planctomycetota bacterium. GTDB lineage: Bacteria > Planctomycetota > UBA8108 > UBA1146 > UBA1146 > UBA1146. The sequence continues at coordinate 2,085 of JBBWWE010000326.1, read as the reverse complement.
GAGTGACCGTGTTCCCGGGAAATCTGGCGCTGGGAGCTGCGGCGTTGAACGATCGTCCCAGGACCCTCGAACTGGCTCGGTTGCAAGGGCGGATTTCGGGACGGGAGTTGAGAGAGATCGGTATCGACGTCAATTTGTCGCCCTGTGTCGATTTGTTACGAAGCAGCGATGGGAGGGGCATAGGCTCCCGTTCCTTCGGATCCGATCCGCAACTGACGCTCGAACTTGCCAGCGAGATCGGCGCGGGTCACCGCCAGCAGGGAGTGCACGATTGCTGGAAACACTTTCCGGGAATCGGCAGGGCCACAGTCGATCCACATTTCGGTTTGCCCCGGATTTCAGGTCTCGATGGTGCCGACCACCTCATCCCTTTTCGAGCCGCATCCCATGCGGGCGCCTCGATGGTGATGACGAGTCATGTCATCGCAGAAGCGCTCGATCAAGAAAATCCTGTCACAACATCGCGCGCGGCGGTCACCGATCATCTTCGCGGAGAAATGGGTTTTTCGGGAGTGATCCTCACCGACTGTCTGGAGATGGGAGGTGTATCCGGATTCGATTTCGAGCAAGTCGTCATCTCTGCAATAACTGCCGGCCACGATGCTGTTCTGGTCAGTCACACTCCCGAACTGCAGATGCGTGCCCGTCAAGTTCTCGAAGACCATGTGGCTTCAGATCCTCGTTTCGATCAGGCCCACCAGGAAAGTCTACAGCGACTCGATGATCTCTCCGCCTTCAGTGAGTTTGATCCAGCGCAAATGCCCTCGCCTGTCGAAGTCGGCACAGAGGTTGCGGATGAGATCGCTCGTAGCGGCACCACCTTGCTGTCAGGACCGGCAGCTCGAATCGAGGGCGAAGGAAAATGGTTGCTGGTCTTGCCTGCACTACAGCAGCGCTCCCCCGTCGAGGATCCTCTTCGTGGCGAAGATCTTTCGCTTCTGGCTGACAAACTGGGGCAATATCTCGATTGCATGAGAATCGACGCCGACCCGACTCCCGGGGAAATCGAGCAGGTGATTGAGCGAGCGGCCGAGTCGGCCGGCGTGATCCTGACCTTGCAGGGTTTTCGACATTGCGATGCGGCCAGAGAACTGGTCCAGACGCTGGCGGACAGGAGCCTCAGGTTGATCGTTGTGCTGCTGGAAGATCCGCGCGATCTGGTTGCGGTTCCCGCCGCCGACAAGATCTCCGTCATCAGTTCCCACGGTTTTCGGCCAGTGCATCAGCAAGCAATTGCTGCCGCATTACTGGGTGAGTTCGAACCCTGCGGGCGATCTCCGGTGGAGTTTTCCTGAGTCGAGACGGACGGCCATCGTATTCGCTAGAGACGCACGTATTCGAACTCGAGGGGTTGTCCGTTGATTCCGCGTGCAGGAGGAGCGATCCAGTTGGCCATCTTTCCCGGTTCGATCACCTGATTCATGATCGAGACGAGGTAGTCGTTGTCCTCGGTGTTGAGAAGCCAGCGGTCAGTGTTCTTCTTCAACTCCTCCTCGGTGATGAGGTTGCCTTCCGGGTCAAAGGAGTTGTTGGAGTAGATCCCCTGATGTCGATGGAAGCGGCGGCTGGGAAGAGTGATTCTTGTATCGAGTTCCATTTTTTCCAGGGTTCGGTTCCACTTTCGCAGAGCACGTTGTACGTCACCGATGTACTCGTCTCGTAGCACCTCGTTGATGGCGTTTCGGTAGGGGATTTCTTCCTCGACCACTGCATTATCGACGACCTGGGGGATGATTTTCACCCCCTCTTTCATGATGTGATCCTCGTAACGTGACTGCTCCTTGAACCTGCCCTTGAGACCCTCACCGAAGAAGGTGGCCGCGTTCGAGGAGATTTCTCCGCCGAACAGATCGAGGCTGTAGGTGAACCAGTAGTTGATCGACCTCTGAATCATGTCGAGCGGGATACCGCCAGCTTTCATCGGATCTCCGTCTGTTTCCCGGGTGAGTTCGGCGCTGCGCTTGATGATCCGGTCGAGTCCGCTCTCTCCTACAAACAGGTGGTGAGCTTCCTCGGTGAGCATGAAGTCGCAGGTGCGTGCCAATGGCTCGAAGCCACTCTCGGCCAGAGAAGCGAGTTGGAACT
>JBBWWE010000325.1:0-3033 GCA_050256595.1 Planctomycetota bacterium | reverse complement strand
AGATGGGCAGCAGACCGACGAGGTGAGCGCCTCGACAGAAGAATCGCTCCTGGTGATAACTCCCGAGACCCGTCAACCGACAGGTCTACTGGCGGGCTGGGACTGTGACGAGAGTTCCGGCGAGGCGATGCAGAGCATCGTCGATGGCGAAAGGGATCTTCGTCTCGAAGGCGTGACGTGGCGTCGAGGAGTCAAGGGTCGCGCGCTTGATTTCGATGGCACCGCAAGAGCCATCTGGACTCGCCACGATGACTTCGAGTTCACTTCCGATGCACTGACCTTTGCGGCGTGGGTTCATACCACCAAGGATGGAACCATATTTTCACAGACCGCTGCCGAAGGTCCGTGGATTCATGACGGCAAGACCTTCTTCATCCGGGGTGGCCATCTTTGCTTCGATATCGGCTGGGTTGGTGTGGTGACCGGCGAGAAGCAGATCACCGATGGACGCTGGCACCATGTTGCTTTCGCCTGGAACCCGTGGGAAGCCAGGGTCGTGCTCTATGTCGACGGGGAAGAAGATGGCTCGGGACATCTTCCTCCTGGCGGTCCGGTCGAGGATACGATCATGCAAATCGGTTTTACCGCCGAGAACTTCCCCGAAGATCCCTGGTTCAGCGGTTACATCGATGGCATTCGCATCTACTCCGGTTTTTTCGATGAGCCGATGATCCAGGCGGTGGCGACCGAATCAGGCGAACCGTTGGTGCGAGCTTATGGAGTTCGCGGCGATCTCGCAGCCCGCTTTGTGTTGCAAGAAAAATCGGATTCTGAAGACGACAGATCTGGAATCATCGTTTTCGAGGCGACTGATCGCGATCGGAGTGGAGAGCTACTGGAGTGGCGTGGTCCACTTTCCCGCCTTGCCGATTTTGCCACCGAACTGGCGGCAGACACCGATTCCAAGCAGAAACTCCCGTTCGAAATTGATCGCATCACCTGGCCCGATGAAAACCCGTGGCAATCGTGGATGCGATTCGGCGATTTCGATTTTCTCGATGGAGGTAAGGCGGCAGCCATCTCGACCTGGAATGGCGATGTGTGGCGAGTCGATGGTCTCGATGAGCGACTTGAAAAGTTGACCTGGCAGCGGATCGCCAGCGGTTTGAGTCAACCGCTCGGATTGCTGACCCGGGGCGAGCCGAACGATGAAGAGATTTTGGTGCTGGGACGCGATCAAATCACCCGACTGGTCGATCTCAATGACGATGGAGAGACCGATCACTACCTGGCATTCAATGTTGATGCGATGAACTCACCGCATTTCCATGAGCCAGCCGGTGGCTTGCAAGAAGGAGCGGATGGATCGCTCTTCTACCTGAAGGCAGCGCGCCATGCCAAGTTGCCGGCCCATCCACAACACGGAACTTTGATCCAGGTCGCCGCCGATGGCTCCAGTTCAAAGATCATCGCCTCCGGTTTTCGCGCACCGAACGGATTGGCCATCGATGCCGATGGCATCGCCTGGAGTTCCGACCAGGAAGGCCACTGGACACCGGCCAACCGCATCAATCGCATCACGCCGGGTTCCTTCCAGGGCAATAACTGGAGTGGCAGCATGCTCGGTGCCGAGAAGATGCGTACCGAGTACGATCCACCACTGTGCTGGATTCATCCGACCATCGATCGATCACCGGCAGCGCAGGTACGGGTCCCCGAAGGGGTCTGGGGAGACCTCTCCGGCAAACTGCTCGGGCTTTCATATGGAACCGGAGAGGTCTATCTGATCCTCGAAGATGAGGTCGAAGGAGTCCATCAAGGTGGCTTTGTTCCGCTTCCCATCGAGACTCCCACTGGCACCATGCGTGGCCGGTTTCATCCCGATGGCACTCTCTATCTATCTGGCCTGTTCGGCTGGTCTTCCAACAAGACAGACCCGGGCGGTTTCTACCGGGTCAGGAAAACAGACGCTCCGTTACCGTATCCGTTACAGGTCAGGGCCCTCACCGATGGCCTGTTGATCACCTTTAACGAGCCGATGACCACCGACAAGGAAGCCCTGGCGTCCGCCTTCAAGCTGGAGGGGTGGAACTATCGCTGGAGCAGCAACTACGGTTCACCAAAACTCGACCTGGATGAAGGCGAAGAGGGCACCACAAAACTGTCGATCGCATCGGCGACCCTGTCCAAGGATGGCAAACAGGTTCGACTGGTGATCCCGGCGATGAAACCCGCCATGCAGATGCACCTGAACTGGGCTCTGGAGTTTGACGAGATCGGCCCTGCGCAGTCGTTTGTGCACTTCACTGTGCATCGGTTGGCCAGTGCAGAGGAAGGGCAGTAGAGATGTTCGTCCACTTGTCGGTTCATTCACCCAAAGATGCTTACCGGGGTCCTCCGGAGTCGGTCCTGCTCGTCGAAAAATAACCCCTTACATCTCCGTCGCCCGCCAGCAGTACCAGCTGCCGATGCTGCGGTAGGGCTGCCACTTCTTTGCTGCACGGGTCAGTTGTTTCGGGGTTGGTAGCTTCTTCTTGCCGCGCATCATCGCGAAGCCTTTTCTGACGCCGAGATCATCGACCGGCAGCACGTCCGGTCTTCCCAGTTGAAAGATCAGCAGCATTTCGACGGTCCAGCGGCCGATACCGTGGATGGCGGTGAGGATCTCTATGATCTCCTCGTCGCTCATCCGCGACAGGGCTGTGAAGCCAGGTATCTGCCCATCTCTGGCATGATTGGCAAGATCGCGGATGGCGCGTTCTTTATTCCCCGAAACTCCGACGCTACGGAACTTTTTTGGCTTCAGTTTCAACACCCGCTGCGGCGTCGGACGTTTCAGCGGGAATAGATCGAGGAAGCGACCATGGATGGTGGCGGCCGCCTTGTCCGAGAGTTGCTGAAAGATGATGGAACGCAGCAGGAACTCGAAGGGGGAACGACGGCGCTGAATCTCCAGTTGGATGTTGCCGCAAGCATCGATGATTCGACCCAGATGAGGATCCACCGCCTTCAAGTGCCGAATCGATGATCGCCACTTTGCTACCACGGAGGTCGATGAGTTGCAGGTCACGATGCTGGGCCTCCTGCGTGCGG
>JBBWWE010000324.1:0-8241 GCA_050256595.1 Planctomycetota bacterium | reverse complement strand
TACTGAACTATTTTCGGTACCGATGTACGCAAGTTTGATTTGTCTGGTGTTGATGTTTCTTTTCTATCCATCCGGGACCAGGAAACAGGGGTCGCAGTCATGAATCTGCCAGATACTCATCTGAATCGTCGTGATTTTCTCGGCTTGAGTGTCGGATCGGTGGCCGCCATGGCGAGCTTCTCTGGATGTGCTGGAATCGGCTACGGATTGGCGGGGGACTGGGGTAAGGCTCCTCCGAGCACTTTTTCAATCTCGCTGGCTGAATGGTCCCTTCATCGCTCCTTACGGGGTGGTCAGATGACCAATCTGGATTTCCCACAGGCAACCCGCGAGGTGTATGGCCTCGATGCCGTCGAGTACGTCAACTCCTTCTTCAAGGACAAGGCCCGCGACGAGAAGTACCTGAATCAACTGAAGAAGCGATGTGACGACCACCAGATCGAGAGCTTGCTCATCATGTGCGACGGAGAGGGTCGCCTCGGCGACCCGGACGCGAAGGCCCGGACGCAGGCGGCCCAGAATCACCATCGCTGGGTCGATGCGGCAAAGTTCCTTGGCTGTCATTCGATCCGGGTCAATGCGGCTAGCGCCGGCAGTTATGACGAACAGATGAAACTCGCCGCCGATGGCCTGGCGCAACTCACCGACTATGGAGCATCCCAGGGTCTCAACGTCATCGTCGAGAATCATGGTGGTCTTTCTTCTAACGGTGCCTGGCTTGCCGGGGTGATGAAAACAGTCAACCATCCGCGTTGCGGGACTCTGCCTGACTTTGGCAATTTTAATCTCGGTGGAGGAAAGACCTACGACCGTTACAAGGGGGTCGCCGAATTGATGCCCTTTGCCAAGGCGGTCAGCGCCAAGAGTCACGCCTTCGATGAGGCGGGTAACGAGACCAATACCGATTACCAGAAGATGATGAAGATCGTGCTCGATGCAAAATACCACGGTTACGTCGGCATCGAGTTCGAGGGTGGCGGATCCGAACAGGATGGAATCCTTGCCACAAAGAAGTTGCTCGAAAAAGTCCGTGACGAGTTCGCGGCCAGTTGAATCAGAAATTTGAAACCATTCCAAGAAGGAGAATGACATGAAACACAAGGATCCGATGAAACCGGCTGGCTCGGACCGCCGGGATTTCCTCAGAGGTGCTGCGGTCGCTGCCGGAGCGATGGCCCTGACGGGTTGTAATCTGCCCGGTTCCGAGCGGATTGCCGCTGCTCCTGGAGCCATCGCCAAGGCTGTAGGCCGGACACCGCTCGGCGATGACGGTCTGGTACGGATGGCGGTGATCGGTACCGGTGGTATGGGTGGTGGCCACATCGATTCGTTCCTTCGCTTCGCCACGAAGGGTGAAGAGAAGGTCGAGATCGTTGCCGTGTGCGACGTCAACCACAAGCGCCGGGCGGTAGCGGAGAACAAGATCAACAAGGCTCAGGGTGGCAAGTGTGCCATCTACAACGACTATCACGAGTTGCTCGCTCGTAAAGACATCCATGGTGTTCTCATCGCTTCACCAGAACACTGGCATGCTCAGATGGCCGAAGATGCGCTGCTGGCCGGAAAAGATGTCTATCTCGAGAAACCGATGACGCTGCGCTTGCCCGAGGCACTTCGATTGCGCCAGATCATTCTAGCGAACCCCGACATGCTGATACAGATCGGTACCCAGAAGATCATGTTGCCGAAATACAAGGCTGCTCAGGAGATGATCGCCAGAAATGCCATCGGCAAACCGACCTTCAGCCAGACCTCCTACTGTCGAAATTCCAAGGATGGGGAATGGCTCTACTACGGCATCGATCCCGACTGGAAACCAGGTGTCAATGTTGACTGGGAACGCTGGTGTGGTCCGGCCGGTCTGCGGGAATGGGATCCGGCACTGTGTGCGCGCTGGCGTCGCTACAAGGATTTCTCTACCGGAATCGTCGGCGATCTGCTGGTCCACGAGATCACTCCGTTAATGATGGCTCTCGATCAGGGTTGGCCGACGAGGGTAGTTGCCACCGGAGGTCACTACATCGACAAGGCGATGGAGAACCACGATCAGGTCAATCTGCAGATCCAGTTCGAGAAGGGGCACACTCTCATCGTGGCCGGTTCTACCTGCAACGAGATGGGCCTCGAGACGATGATCCGTGGCCACGAAGGAACGATTTACCTCGGTGGTGGCAATTGCAAGATGGTTCCGCAGCGGCTGTTCGCCGATGACGTCGAGCCGGAAGAAGTGATCTGTGAGAGCATCGGTAACGATCAGGATGCGCTGCGCAGAAACTGGCTCGATTGCATCCGGACACGTCGTCAACCCGATTCCAACGTCGACCTTGGTACCAAGGTGATCGTCGCAGTCGACCTGGCGACCCGTTCGATGTGGGAGGGGAAAGCGTTCGAGTTCGATCCCTCCACCATGACCGCCGAGAGTATCGGCTAGTCGGGGCGGGGAGACAGCATGTTGCACAGGGGGGCCCTCGCGGCGATGGGAACTCGGTTCGAGATCGTCGCCGGGGGGCCTGATCCCCGTTTGCTTCGTGCTGCCGTCGAGCAGGCTTTCGAGGAGATAGTGACGTGCCATCGACTGTGGAACGTTTTTTCCAGCGATAGTCTGCTGTCGAGAATCCACTCCGAAGCTTTCCTGCGACCGATTCCCATCGACAGCCTCACCCTCGATCTGCTCGAGCATTGCGTCCGTCTTCACTCGGAGACGGACGGCACCTTCGATCCTGTCATCGGGGCGGATCTCGCCCACGGCGATCCACGGCGCAAAAGTGTTGCTGGTGATCCTCCACGGGATGGATTCGGGGGTGTCGAGGTCGATCGAAAAGCGGCCACGATCCGGCTGCTCGAATCGCGACTGAGATTTGATCTCGGAGCCGTCGCCAAGGGCTATGCCTGTGATCTGGCGGCTGAGATCTTGCGTGAGGCGGGGGTTTCGCGGGCCCTGATCCACGGCGGAACCAGCAGTGTCGTTGCCATCGGTTGTCCCGAGGGTCGTCGAGATTGGGCCATCGAGGTCAAGGGTCGTGATGGAGATCCGGTTCACCTGCGCGATCGATGTCTGGCGGTCAGTTCAGCGCACGGAGGCGGTGGCTTCGGCCACATCATCGATCCAGCCACAGGGGCGAGGATTTCGACCCATCGACCGGGCGCTGTCGTCATCGGGCCTCGTGCTACCGATTGCGATGCCTGGGCAACGGCTCTCACGGTGGCCGGTTTCGACAGTGAAGTGGCGACAAGATTACCGATATCTCTTGAGGGGTATCCCATCGAAGCGGTGCCGTCTATCGATGAGCACATACATTCGGGAACTCCCGTGGAAGAGGAAAGATGGAAACGGACCGTAGAGATTTTCTGATCCAGGGAGCCGGTGCTCTGGCGGGTGTGGCTCTGATGCCGGGTCTCGAGGCGATGGCATTTCGCATCGCCAAGGGTTATCCGGTGGCGATCGTCGGTATGGGGCGCCAGGGTCGAGCCATCGCCGCGGAGTTGCAGAAACTGGGTGCCACCATCACGGCGGTGTGCGATTCCGATGAGCCGCGCCTCAATAGCGCCAAGAGACGTGTCGGCGAGGCTGCGACCTATTCCGATGTCGAGCAACTACTGGCCAGTGAATCGTCGATCGAGGCCATTTTTGTTGCCACCCCGACCCATCTTCATCGGTCCATCGCCGAAGCGGCGGTCGCGGCTGGAAAACACGTCTACTGCGAAGCTCCGCTGGCTCATACCCTCGAAGACGCTCGTGCCATCGCCGCCGCGACACGTTCCAGTGATCGGGTCTTTCAGGTCGGATTGCTGGCTCGCTCCAATCCGGTCTATTCGCTGGCTCGTTCCTTCTTCAGAACCGAGGCTTTTCTCAAACTGGTCTCGATGCGTGCGCAGAACTCGCGCAAGACTTCCTGGCGTCAGGCTGCATCGACAGCAGCGCGCCAGGCGCGCCTCGACTGGCGTCTCGATCCTGCCGTGTCCCTGGGCCTTCCCGGCGAATGGGGCACTCACCAGTTCGATGTCATCCACTGGTTCACCGGTCAATACCCGGTGCGAGTGTCAGGAAATGGCGGCGTCTTCGTGTGGGAAGATGGGCGCAAGGTGGCCGATACCGTCAATCTGATTCTCGAGTTTCCGAAAGGGCAATGTCTCGAATACCAGGCGACGCTCGGCAACTCCTATGGTGGCCGCTATGAAGTCCTGCACGGGGTGAACTCTGCCTTCCGGCTGGCCTGGAGCCATGGCTGGATGTTCAAGGAAGCGGATGCGGCCACCCAGGGCTGGGAGGTCTATGCCAACCGTCAACGATTCTTCAACGATGAAGGAATCACTCTCATCGCCGATGCGACCAAACTGGCGAGCCAGAACAAACTCAAAGATGGAGTCGGGCTTCCAAACGATTCTCTCCACTACGGAATCGCCGATTTCCTGCAAAGTTGCAGCGAGGGAATCAAGGTCAAGACGGGAGTCAGCGAAGGGCTGCGTGCGACTGCGGTGGGAATCGCTGCCCAACGAGCCGTCGTCGAGGGTGGAGTGATCAACATCTCTGCCGATGACTTGAAGGAGGCCTAGAGGATGGGGTTGTTGCCATCGCCAGCAGATGGGCTGCGAAGCCAGCCACGGGGGATCCGTATCGGTCTCACCTCGCTGGTGCTTGTGTTGCTGGGCGGACTCTTGGCCAGCGGTGTCCATCTGGTGAATCACTACCAGAATCGGGATGAACTGCCCGGCTTCAGCCTCGATGACATTCGCGGAGCCTACCACGGCATCGATAGTCCCGGATTGTTCGGCAGCGCTATAGAACGAGGCCATCCGGAGACCCTGCCGACCGATCAGAGACAGATCCTGCTCGAGTGGCTGGCGGGTGGGCGCATCGTGGAGGATTACGACAGCCTCGATCTGGAGATCCCACCAGCGGAGATCATCGATCAGCACTGTGTCGAGTGTCACAGTCGTGCTGCCGGAGCCGAAGCGGGCACCGCCATACCACCACTGGAGTATTTCGATGACATCCGGGAGATCGCATTTTCGCGCAAGGTTCTGCCGACACCGGTCGATGTGCTGGCGGCCAGTACCCATGCCCATGCGCTGGCTCTGTCCGTACAGGGCATTCTGGTCGCCGCCCTGGTGCTGCTGACGCGCTGGCCACGGGCCTGGATTTCACTGTTGATCGCGATCATGGGATTGGGGCTCCTGGGTGATGTAGGGGGTTGGTGGCTGGCCCGATACAGTCCATCCTGGGCGCTGTGCATCGTGATCTCCGGAGCCGCCTACAGCATCGGCCAGGCGATACTGCTTGGTGGAGTGCTGGCCGATCTGTGGTTGCCGGCGACCTCGAAGCCACAAAAGTGAACCGATTGAAACAGACAGAAGGAGGCGAGATGACGATCATGGATCCCGCGGCGCAGTCCCAACAGAACGAACCGACTCGTAGGCAATTTCTCAAGGGGGCGGCAGCAGTGTCCGCGGCGTCCTTGCTGGCTCCTTCTCTCTCGGCCGGTGGCGTTCATGCCGGTGGATCCGATGTGATCCGTGTCGGTCTGATCGGTTGCGGGGGTCGTGGTACCGGGGCTGCGAATAACTGCGTCGAGTCATCCGAGGGGGTCAAGATCGTCGCCAAGGCGGATCTCTTCAATGACCGCCTTCAATCGAGCCGCAACAATCTCAAGCGACTCGGCGACCGTGCCGACGTTTCTGACGATCATTGCTTCGTCGGTTTCGATGCCTATCAGCAGCTTCTTCAATCCGATGTTGACATGGTGATTCTTGCCACCCCACCGGGTTTCCGACCGATGCACTTCGAGGCAGCGGTGGCCGCGGGTAAGCACGTGTTCATGGAAAAACCGGTCGCCACCGATGGCCCCGGGATCCGCAAGGTGCTGGCAGCCGCGAAGGTCGCCAAGCACAAGGGACTGGGAGTGGTCGCCGGGACCCAGCGCCGCCACCAGAAGGGTTACATCGAAACGATGCAGCAGATCCACGATGGCGCCATCGGTGATCTTGTCGGCGCCCAGGTGTACTGGAATCAGGGCGGCCTGTGGGTGGTCAAGAAGACCCCCCAGATGACCGACATGGAATGGCAGGTTCGCAACTGGCTCTACTTCGCGTGGGCCAGCGGAGATCACATCGTCGAACAGCACATTCACAACATTGACGTCATGAACTGGGCCTTTGGAGGGCCACCGGAAAAAGCTTTCGCCATGGGGGGTCGCCAGGTCAGAACAGGTGCCGAGTACGGCCACATCTTTGACCATTTCGCCGTCGAGTACGTGTATCCCGGTGGTGTCCGGACTCTCAGCGAGTGTCGTCAGATCGATGGATGCTGGAACCGAGTCTCCGAGAAGATCATCGGTACCCGCGGTGTCGCCAACCCTTCCGGCAGGATCACAGGTGAGAAGAACTGGAGTGCTCCCGGGGGAGGACGTAATGCTTATGTCCAGGAGCATGCTGATCTGATCGCGAGTATCCGAAACAATGAGCCTCTCAACGAGGCGGAGCGTGTCGCGATGAGTACCCTGACCGCCATCATGGGCAGGATGAGTGCGTACACCGGTAAGGAAGTCACGCTCGATTTCGCACTGCACTCCCAGGAAAGTTTGCTGCCCGAGAAGTGGGAATTTGGCCCGCTGGCGATGCCCTCCGTGGCGACGCCAGGTCGTACCGCTCTCATCTGATCAGACGAGAGAAAGAAGGAATTTGGATCGCAGGACCTTCATCTCGATGACGGCGCTGGGTGTGATCGGCAGTTCCCTGGGGAGGGAAGTTGGCATGGCATCATCCGAGGTTTTCCGGCGCGAACCGCGTCTCAAGAAGTCTCTCAAGATCGGTATGGTTCAGGTCGGCGAGACCCTGGTGGAGAAGTTTCGCATACTGAAAGAACTCGGTTACGACGGTGTGGAGCTGGATTCGCCTTCTTCGCTGGATTGGCGCGAGGTGCTTCGAGCCAAGGCCGAGACCGGTCTGGAAATCCCCGGTGTCGTGTGCTCGACCCACTGGGGCAAGCCCCTCTCCGCTGCCGATGAGAAGGTGCGCCAGCAAGGGATCGAGGGTATTGAAACCGCTTTGCGAGACTGTCGGCTCTATGGCGGGACCACCGCTCTTGTGGTGCCGGGAGTCTGCAAAGATGGAGTGACCTACGAGCAGGCCTGGGATCGATCCACGGCTGCTCTACGTCAGGTGCTTCCTCTTGCTGAAGAACTCGGAGTCCGCATCGCGTTCGAGAATGTCTGGAACGATTTCATCACCGATGCGGATGAAGCGGTCCGTTATGTCGATCAGTTCGAGAGCCCCTGGGTGGGCTGGTATTTCGACACCGGCAACATCGTTCGATACGGTCGACCACCAGATTGGGTGAAGAAACTCGGTAGTCGCACCATCAAAGTTGATATCAAGGATTACTCCCGCGCGCTGATGGAGAAGGACGGGGTCTGGGCAGGTTTTCGCTGCAAGATCGGGAGCGAAGATTCTTCCGTCGAGTGGGCCGAGACGATGCAAGAACTCGACCGGGTAGGCTACCGAGGTTGGGGTTCTGCAGAGGTTTCTGGTGGTGGACGCGAGCGTCTCACCGATATTGCCAGGCGCATGGATGATGTCTCTTCGCGCTAGGCTTGTGCGGGGTTTTCCCCTATCATCGAGGGAGATCAGTGGTTCAGATTTTACTCAATAGGTGTTAAGCAGGGAGTGCTTCATGATTACGCGTTTCTGGTCGGTGTTCTCGATCTGCGCCCTACTCGTGATTCTTTTACCCTGTAACGCCAGTGGCCAGAGCCTCGAGAACTGGATCAACTGGGAGAGTCCACCCGTCCACCCGCTCGATCTGATCGTCGAGAGTGATCTGCTGCTGGCAACGAACACCGCCGATGGGTACCTGGAAGTCCACGATGTTTCGTCAGGAAATCCTGAACATCTGATGTCGATTCCAGTCGGACTTGATCCCGTCACGGTGCGTGCCCGCAATTCATCCGAGGCATGGGTGGTCAATCGAATCTCTGATTCCATCAGTGTTGTCGATCTCGATAGCGGCGCCGTTCGGTGGACGTTGAGGGTCGAGGACGAGCCCGCCGATATCATCTTTGCCGGTAATCCCGAACGCGCCTACGTTTCCTGTTCCGGGACCGATGCGATCCTGGTGTTCGACCCCGAGGATCTGGCAGCGGCTCCCGTACGGATTTCCATCATCGGAGAAGAACCGCGCGGATTGGCCAAGAGTCCCGATGGAAGCACGGTTTACTGCGCCATCTTCGAGTCTGGCAATGGAAC
>JBBWWE010000323.1:0-1973 GCA_050256595.1 Planctomycetota bacterium | reverse complement strand
GGAGGATCGCTCGCGAAGTTGGGAATGAAGTTTCAAGGGCACTTGCGAAATGGGATGCCCATTCTTGAAGACGTTCTAGCTTCGGTCGCAGTTCTCATTGCAGAGGACGACGGATTCAGTCCAATCATTGATCTTGAATCGGTCGGCCGCCATACAGTTTCGGCCGGCTCGTCACCCCAGGCCATCGCCGAGGCATTGATTCTCGAACCTCTAACCAGGAAGGGACTGGGAATACTTGATGTCGACCGTTACGCAACCGAACTCCACGATCCTGATATCACCGAACCTCAAGGAAGTGGAAACATTCCGCTAGTTAACTATCGAGTGCTGGCCAGCCTTGCTGTCCAGCGAAAAGAGATCACGAGAGAGGAAATCTCTGATTTCGTTGGTCGTTTTGGAATGCCGGGATTTTCCCCAACGCAGGGACATATCGCATCGGCCGTTCCCTTTCTTGGCCACGCGTGCAGAAGTCTGACCAGTGGCAACGCGAATCACACGATGTTTTATGCCAAGGGAAGCTTGTTTCTGGGACGGATGACCGAGATGTCAGATGGCGTATCATTCGTGTTGAGTCGAAATACCAACACTAAGAAACGTTAGAAGGGTTGACATGACAGAGTTGAGTGGAAAGTGCGTTATCGCGATCGGTGAACGCGATGGCATCCCAGGCCCGGCTATCGCAGAAATAGTCAGATCTGCGGGAGCCCGAGAAGTGGTGTCCTTCACCCAGTGCTTCGTTTGAACTTCTGCGGGAGCTGTTGATCTGGATGATCAAACGAAGATTCTCGAGACGGTGCAAGCGAACGGTGCGACCGAGGTCGTCGTCGTCCTGGGCACGCCTGACCGCGATAGCACAGAGATCGTCACCCAAACTGTCACGACTGGAGATCCCAGTTACGCGGGCCCTCTGGCAGGAGTCTCTCTCGGTCTACCGGTTATTCATGTCCTTGATGAGCGGGTAGCAGCACAATCTGATCCGGAGACTTACTCGTCTGAGATTGGGGTGATGCTGGACGCGCTGGAAACGGAAGCGCTGGTCGCTGCCACAAGAACTTCAGAATCTGAGTGACCGCTATTAAAGTGACCGCTATTAAAGGGCGCTGGTGACTCGGAATCTGAAATTATGTAGAAAGGGAAATGAGTTCCGGAAGTTCACACACCAGTCGACAGACGATCCGAATAGAAGCTGATGCTGGTGACATCTCAGGAGCATCTCGACAATTGGCGCAATGAGACCGGCTACGCCCAGCCGACTCAACTCGTCCAGGGGGATTAGAGATGAAGAAAGAAGCCGTATGGCTCAATAACGAGCATCCAGCGTTACGGAAGTGCTGGCATCCGGTCGCCAGATCAGAGGATGCAGCAGAAGGAGTCCCATTGCAGGTAGAACTCCTAGGGGAGTTCTGGTGTGTCCTGCGGCTTGATGGGCAGTTAGCTGCTTTTCCAGATACTTGCCCGCACCGATTGGCTGCTCTTAGCGCGGGGTCTGTTGTTGATGGAACTCTTCAGTGCGGGTATCACGGTTACCGCTATGCAATGGACGGGACGTGCGTGAAGATCCCAGCACAGTCTCCGTCTCTTCCAATTCCACCTCGGGCGAACTGTCAGATGGCCGCTGGCATTCAAGACCACTTGGGTTTGGTTTGGCTGGCTCCAGATCAACCACTTGTAGGTCTCCCAGAGGTACCGGAACACAATGATCCGAATTTTGTGAATTGCCCACTTGAACCTTGGGACTGGAATGCCAGTGCAGCCCAGATGGCCGACAACTTCTTGGACCTCGCCCATTTCCCCTTTTTGCACCTCGCAACGTTCGGGGTGACAGACGATGAGCAGGTACCTGATTACGACATAGAGCGATCAGATCTCTCCGTGAGGGTCCAGTATTCCCACGCCACCAAAGCCCTAGCGGATTCGATGGATAACGACGGTGGTTTCAGGCAAGTCGAACGACATGACCTGTTTGTATTTAC
>JBBWWE010000322.1:0-2121 GCA_050256595.1 Planctomycetota bacterium | reverse complement strand
CGAATCAACTGGTGAAAACCGGTGTCGACACCCGCGATGGTTTTACCGCCCACCTCCTTCAGCACGCTGACCCGGGTCAACAGGGCACCGCTTTCGGCGACCAGGTAGCGACCCGGCTCGAACCACAGTTGCAGATGGCGTCCGGTCTGTTGCTCGAAACGTTCGAGCGGCGCTTGCAAGCAGGCCGCAAGGGCGTCGAGATCCGGGTGATCGTCATCCTCTCGGTAAGGAGGACGGATTCCGCCGCCGAGATCGAGGAAGCGTACATCGGGGAGGTCCCTGGCGAGATCGAGCAGCACCTCAGCGGCAGCACCAAACACCGTTTCATCGAGAATCACTGAACTGGAGTGAATGTGCAGACCCTCGACCCGGATATCGTACAGATCGATGATCCGGCGCGCTTCTTTCAGTTGTTCGCGATCGATGCCAAAGCGCGAGCGCTGATACCAGCCGGCCGCATCGCCGCTTTCATCCGCCAGCACCAGGCCCGGGTGTACCCGCAAGGTGCAGGGAACATCGCCTCGATAAGCCTCGCCCAGTTTTTCCAGGTAGGAGAGATTTTCGATGTTGAGTCGTGCCCCAAGTGCGATCGCCTGCTCCAGTTCATCGAAAGGAACACCGTTGGGGGTGAAGATGATGTCGCTGGCGGAAAAACCAACTTCCAGCCCGATGCGGACCTCGTGGATCGAGACCGCATCGAGACCGAGGTCGTGTTTCTTCATGCAGGCGAGCACGTCGCGATTCGAGTTCGCCTTCAGGGCATAGAAGATGCGATGGTCAAAGGAAGAAAAGGCATTTCGAAAGCGCGTGACCTGACCCTCGATGATGGAAGAGTCGTAAACGTAAAGTGGAGTGCCGTGTTGCTCGGCGAGTTCTGCCACGTCGACTTCGCCGATTTGCCATCGATCATCCTGGTATTGCATCGCGTCCTTTCCTCGAGGCAAAACAGATTTTCGCATGGAGAGGCTGCAGCCGCATCTGCATCCGGTCAGGAATCAGCGGGCGATCCGTGGCTTATTGCGAGAATGCAGCTCGAATCGTTTCGGCGTCCTGTGCCCGCAATCCTTGCACCACCCGCTGCAACTCGTGGATCCGTTGATGCTGACGGGCATTAGGGCTATCGAGGTAACAGCGTAAGTGCCAGAAGCTCATACTATGGGCACACCAGCGCGCCATCGCCGGCAAAGCCTCTCGTTCGGCGCTGTTTAAAGTTCTGTGTGCTTGGTAACCATCGAGAAGCGCAGCAACGAGCGCCCGGTCCATCACTTCATCTTGATAACCAAAGCCGATGATGGCCATGCCGATGTCGAAGAGCAGCGCATCGATGCACGAATCCTCGAAATCGAGCAGCGCAACCAGCTGCCCGTCGCGAAATTTGGTGTTGTCGGGAAAAGCATCGGCGTGAACGAAACCACGCGGAAGATCAAAGGGAAGGCACGTTTCGATGCTGGCTGTTTGTTCGAGAAACTCATCATGGAACTCCGGATACTGCTGGAGCTCGCTCGTTTTTTTAGAGCGAAACTGCCAAAGATCCTCGATATCGATGAGTGGCGTTGATGAATAGGCCTTCGGAACCGGTAGCAGGGATAAACAGCCGAGCGCTTTGCCGACCTGATGGGCCGAATCGGTGGTGACTGACGGAGTGTCTCCTTCGATGAAGTCGTAGATCATCACCTTTTCTTGGCCGTGGGCACTGATGAACTCGCCATCGCTTCTGGCGATCGGGTAGGAAGCAGGAAAACCACTGCCCTGGATGGAACCAAGAAACAGGATCTCGTCATGGATGCGCTCAACGGGCTGGGCGCGACAGAAACGCGCCAGGTAGCTGCCGGTCGAGGTGGTGACGCGGAAATTGATGTTGGCATAGCCGAGGAAAAGGCCAGAAATCTCCTCGATATCACCGAGATCGCTGGCGTCGAAGGCGGTCTGGATCGCCTCGCGTGCTGGTGGATCGACAGGGGCTGTCTTCTGGTCCTGCATGCCAGTCAGTGTAGCCGTTCCGGCGCGATTCCATGCGGTTTGCGTGAGATCCGCCTGGGGATTCATGTGGAAACCGCTGGTCAGGGAACTCGATCCCTGTTCTCATCGTCAGGTCTTGGTGGTGCTGTCAGAAAGGGCTCA
>JBBWWE010000321.1:0-1906 GCA_050256595.1 Planctomycetota bacterium | reverse complement strand
GGCAGCGCCACGCACGTCCTTGCGAATCGCAGGAATCCTCTGGCCTTCATCGACCGTTCCCTCCAGATCGAAACGGATCAGGTCGCCCGGCCGAACCCGCGTGGCACTGAAGGCCGCGGAGACTCGTACATCTCCATCATCGAACTCGGTGATGGATGCTGGATTCACGACGCCAATGTCGGTAGCCGAATCGTTCGGGCTTCCGCCGGTGGAGTCGATGAGAACACTGGCTGCAGCCGGGAACACCGGGATCTCCAGCACCAGTTGTGCCAGCGGTAGACAGATCCGTGCATCGCACACCTGGTAAGCGATGGTCACCGGAATGGTGTGTTGCTCGCTTTCGAGATCCTGCGGAGCCTTGACCGGTAACCGGAACACCGCTTTCCGCTCGTGCTCGATGCTGATCCCGCCGATGCTTGGATCATGACGCGAATGCGCCGCAGTCACCTCGGTGGCGCTTCCCACCTCGAAGGAGAGCGATTCCGGCACGCTGAAGACGGTCGGCTCGCCCAGTTCTGGATTCATCTTCAGGCCGTAGATATGCCAGCCGCGTTCGATGGATGCTTCGATCTCGATGGAGAACTCTGCGCCGGGTTCAACAGATGCCGCCCCGGTGCCCTTCCAGGAAACTGGTGATGCGCGGTCACCGCCTGTCACCGTCAGGTCCAGTTCCTGCACAACGACTTGCACGGGGGCTGGGCCGACGTGCACCGTCGCCTCGACCAGAGCGTTAGCAGGGTCAAGGCACTTCTCGGCATCGCAGGCCTGATAGGTGATATCGACCATCACCTTGCGCGGTCCATCGGCAGCACCCTCGGGAACCTTGAGCAGGATCTTGAACTCAACGTTGCCCTCGTGTTCGAGCAGAACCCCACCGACCAGTGCATCTTCTCGCTCATGAGGGGACGGTTCCTGGATGGCGGAAGGCACCACGAGATCACCCGAGGACGCGACGTACATCGTGGTCGGGACACCGAGTTCCGGATCCATGTCGAAGCCATAGATGTGCCAGCCGCGATCGATCTTCGCCACCACTGTGACCACGACTTCTGTCCCGGGACGGGCACCGCTGACATCTTTTGCCGAAAAGGTCACCGGACTATCTTCGCCACCAAAACCATCGAGCGCTGCGATTTCAAAGGGGTCCTGCGCCGCAAGTGCGGTCAGCGCCCCCCCGCAGCCGAAGGCGACCATCGCGACCAGCAACCACGCCACAGCCTTTGAAAAGATCTCATCCACAGCCAAAGGCGCTTCTGCGACGTAATTGGCGTGAATTCGGGCCATTTTCGACATGCTATCCTTCCGCGTCGGGATTTTATCACGGGCATTTCCCGGTGGCGATACGCCTTGCTTGGATGACCGAGCCCCGGTCGAATATCCTGACGCTCCGGGAACCGGCCAGGTTCCCCATTTTCGATTTCTCGGGACACTGAAGGGTCCACCGAAATGCCGACCTTACGTGAGCACTTCTCGGTCTCCGGGCACTCCTTGCCCGCGCCGATCTGGATCCTAGGTCCCGATGTCATCGAGAACGAGGGATTTGCCCTCGAGGTCGCCCACGTCATCGCCGAGATCGCCAAAAAGCGAGACATCCCGGTGATCTACAAGGCCAGTTACGAGAAGGCCAATCGCTCGAGCGCCAGTTCTTTCCGGGGTCCCGGCATCGAACGCGGTCTGGAAGTTCTGGCCCGGGTTCGCGAGGAAACGGGGCTCCCCGTCACCACCGACATCCATTCGCAAGAGCAAGCGAAAGCAGCAGGAGAAATCGTCGACGTGCTGCAAATTCCCGCCTTCTTGTGCCGACAGAACTCGCTGCTGGAGGCGACCGCTGCCACCGGACGTGTCGTGAACCTGAAAAAAGGGCAATTTCTGTCCCCCTGGGATATTGCAGCCCGCGTCGAGGTGT
>JBBWWE010000320.1:0-8197 GCA_050256595.1 Planctomycetota bacterium | reverse complement strand
TCGGCGGCATCCAAAGGCACTGCTCGGGCGATCTTGCAGGTGTATCCCCTGGCGGCGATCGGACTGATGTTCTCGATGGTTTTTCTGACCAACGTGGTGTACTCCGAAGGCTTGCTCATCCTTGATTATCTAATGCTATATGCGCCACCCTGGGAGTTCTGGCTGATTTCGATTCCGCTGTATCTGTTTGCTGTGATCGGAACTCTGGTCGGCTCCACCTACTTTCTTTCGGGAGTCGAATCGGCACGAGAGATTCCTGTCCGGGTACTGTTCCTGGCGGTCTTTGTCATCGCGGTTGGTCTCTACCTTTACGGTATGCTTCCATACGTCTCAGCCAGCAGCTACGGCTCCTTGCAACGTGCACATGGGGAAGCATTGACCGTGGCACTGGTTTTTCTTCCGCTTGTCGTACTGCGTCTGGCGGGTTCGGAAACGCGGGTACCGTTGAGGGTTGCCCAGATCTACCGCAAGGGCCATATGGTGTCCAGGCTCGGTTATTTCCTGTTACCCGGCGGTCTGCGAAATCTGATTCTGGCCATCGGGTTGTACTCGATTCCTTTTGCCATGGTGTGGTTCATCGCCGGGGTCGAACATTCGACCTTGAGTCAGGTCTCCGACAACTTCGATCATGCAAACTACCAGGCCCGTTTGGCAAAATTCGAAGCCAACTTTTCTTCTATATATCTGTGGGGGATGTCAGTTCTTGCTCTGGGTTGGTTCTTCGCGCAGGTTGGATTCGGTGGTATCGTCAGTAGTGTGCTGGCGCTAGGGATCCATGTGGCGTTGGCGATGTTCGTGACCACCATGATGGTGATGACTGGAGGTCCCACCGCGAGTATGTTCCTTTCGCCTCCGCTAATGTTGACAGACCGTATCGATATGCAGATGTTGATAAAAGCGAACTTGTTCAGTTCCATCAGTTTGGTTGTTTGTGTTCTCTTTGGTATGGTCCTCTCCAGAAGGAAAGGCATCCCTGTGCTCAAAGTCCAGCGACCTGGCATGGATGATCTGTACCTGGAAGTTCCAGAAAAGGCCTCTTGATGCAGCGTTTCTTGATCTTGCTACTGCTTCTTCTCGTACCGGCTTTTGGCTGGGCGGACATCTTGCATCTCAAGGATGGGCGACAACTGCAGGGGAAAATTCTGTCCGAGACAGCGACCGAGGTGAAAATCGAGGTCCAGTTCGGTCGGTCGCGGGCTGCGATGACGATTGCGCGCAAGGACATCGAGAAAATCGAACGGGGAGCGCTGCCGGACGAAGAGTTCCGCAAACGACTCGAGGGGCTCGATCCGGCAGATCTGGCCGGTCATCAGGCTCTCATCGAATGGTGCAAGCAGAAGAAATTGCTCGATCAGGCCAAACTGGTCCAATCGCGTCTGCCGGTGATCGAGATCGCTGCCCGGAAGAAGCTGAACCCGGAGGCCTGGTGTCGACCCTGCGATGCCCTGGGCAAGACGGTGTGTTCTGGTTGTGAGGGCCAGGGAGCGCTTTCGAAGCCTTGCCAGCGCTGTGGGGGGAGCGGTGGACTCTCTTGTCGCACCTGTGCTCTCAAGGAAGATGGACTGCTCGATTGTCGTCGTTGTGGCGGTGCCGGAACCTACGAGAGATTTGATCCAACCAAGGGGCGCAAGGTAAAGACACGTTGCGGTGATTGCAGCGGCAAGGGGAAGATCGAGTGCCCGACCTGCAAGGGCAAGCGCAAGGCTCCCTGCAAGGACTGCAAGGGTAAGGGCGGAGTTCCGGTTCCCTGTGAGGAGTGTGCGGGTAAGAAGAAGATGACGTGCAAGAATTGCGTAGGATCCGGAATCTCGACGGGTGGGGCAGGACAGAAACCGAAGATTCCACCCAAGGAAGAAAAACCGAAGCCTCGCAAGAAACCCGTGATCGATGGTGATCCGTTCGGGTAATCCAGCGGGTTCAGTTTTCCAGATCGATGACGAGTAGCACGGCTCCCGCCGCCACGGTGTCTCCTTCGATGACCTGGACGCTCTGGATGGTTCCTGCCATCGGAGCCGTGATTTCATTCTCCATCTTCATCGCTTCCAGGATGAGAAGCGGAGTTTCTGAGACGATCTCGTCGCCGGGAGCGACCAGGACCTTTCTCACAATTCCGGGCATCACGCTCAGCACCTCGTGGTGGCCACTGGCACTGGGACCGGACCGGACCTCCCGGGTGATGAGATCGATGGGATCGAGAACGTCCAGTTCCAGTGGAGTGTGATCAAGCAGGAAGCGAACGGGTTTTCCCACCTGGTTTCCGGGAAGTAATGTGAGGGTTCGGCTTTCTCCTCCGGTGATCAGCCGAAGCACCGTTCCTTCCTCGATCGTTTCGACGCGTGCTTCGATGACTTCAGAATCGGAAATGCGGAATTTCCATTCCCTGCCGAGCGGATCGCAGTAGGCATCGATCTCACGTGTTTGATCATCCCATTCAATTCGGTATTTCATGGCAGTAAACACTCGATTCCCTCGCGCCGGGCGGCATCTCCCCACGCTCCGCCCCCGGCACGAGCCGGTGAAGATTGTTTGCGAGCCACCGACAGTGCATGACGGGCGATCACGGCAGAGACCAGTTCGAGAGTGTCGGGCTCCAGTTTCTTGTCTCTGCGTTGCTGGAGCCAGTTTTCCAGGGTCGTTGTATCGAACTGACCAGCGAGGAACCAGTCTTGCCTGCACAGTTCGATTCCGAGTGGAACCGTGGTGTGGATGCCACCGATGCGAAGCCTTGAAAGCAGTGCAGACATCCGTTTCGCTGCCTGATCACGGTTTTCTCCCCAGACGATGGCCTTGGCGAGCATCGGATCGTAGTAAGGGGTGATCTCGAGGCCTTCACGGATGGAGCCATCGATTCGACAGAAGGGAGCGTGAGGGATTCTCAAAGCACGAATCTGACCCGTGGATGGTAGGAAGTCGTTGTAAGGATCCTCGGCACAGATGCGGAACTCGATGGACCAGCCACGAAGGGGTAAGTCTGGATCGTGTTCCAGTTTTTTTCCGGCGGCTACATCCAGTTGCATACCGACGAGGTCAATTCCAGAGACCATCTCGGTTACCGGGTGTTCCACCTGGAGCCTGGTATTCATCTCCAGGAAATAGAACTCCCTGGTGTCGCAGTTGTACAGAAATTCCATCGTTCCTGCGCCTCGATAATTGATCGACGCAGCTCCTGCGATGGCAGCTTCCCGCAGCCGGGTTCGAACTTCGTCATCGATCACCACAGAAGGACTTTCCTCGAGCACCTTTTGATGATTGCGCTGGAGCGAACATTCTCTTTCTCCGAGAAACCAGACGCTGCCGTATCCATCTCCGACGATCTGGGCTTCGATATGCCGGGCCGGGCTGACGAACCGTTCGATGTAGACCCGTCCGTCGGCAAAGGCCGCCAGCGCCTCGGATCGAGTCCTTTCCCAGGCGGAAACGAGATCCTCTTTGCTGTTGACCCGCCGGATTCCCTTTCCGCCGCCGCCACCTGCGGCCTTGAGCAGTAGCGGATAGCCGATCCTGTTTGCTTCCTTCTGGAGTGTCTTCTTGTCATCGATGGGGCCGTTGCTTCCCGGTATCACCGGGACCGAAGCGGCCTCCATCAACTCGCGTGCACGGACCTTGTCTCCCATCGATTCGATTTGCTGGGGAGTTGGGCCTATGAAGATCAATCCAGCGGCTTCCACCTCCCGGGCGAAGTCTGCGTTCTCGGAAAGAAAACCGTATCCGGGATGAATCGCATCGGCCTCACTTTCGCGTGCGGCCTCGATGAGCCTGTCGGAGCGCAGGTAAGAACCGGCAGGTGCAGCAGGACCGATTCGAATCGCTTCATCGGCAGCATATCGATGGGGAGCTGACGCATCGGCATCAGAATAAACTGCCACCGATTCGATCCCGCGCTCGCGACAACCCTGGAAGATGCGGATGGCGATCTCTCCTCGATTGGCCACCAGTACCCGGGTGATCGGTTTCAAAGAAGTATTGCTCACAGTGGTCCATTCCCGTGCTTCTTGGCCGGGTTGCTATCTCTCTTGCCTGCCAGCAGTCGTAGACCTTCGATGAGCCTCGGTCTGGTTTCCGGTTCCTCGATGACCGCGTCGATGTATCCCCTTTCTGCAGCGTTGAAGGGGTTCGCGAAAAGGTCCTCGTATTCTTCGGTTCTTTTCGCTGCGATCTTGTCGGCAGATTTGGAATCGGCGAGTTCTTTTTTGAACAGAATCTCCACTGCACCAGCAGCGCCCATGACGGCAATCTCGGCGGAAGGCCAGGCCAGGTTGAGGTCACCACGAATATGTTTCGAGGACATCACATCGTAGGCCCCTCCGTAGGCCTTGCGCGTGATCACTGTCAGTTTTGGCACGGTGGCTTCACAGTAGGCGTAGAGAAGTTTTGCCCCGTTGGTGATGATTCCGTTCCACTCCTGGTCAGTGCCTGGCAGGAATCCTGGAACATCGACGAAGGTCACGATGGGGATGTTGAAACAATCGAGAAATCTGACAAATCGAGCGGCCTTGACGCTGGCATGAATGTCGAGACAACCGGCGAGCACCGCTGGTTGATTCGCGACGATTCCGATCGACTTCCCATCGAGCCTCGCGAATGCCGTGATGATGTTCTTCGCGAAATCTTCCTGGACCTCCATCATGGAATCACGATCGACGACCCTTTTGAGGATCTCACAGATGTCATATGGCTTTTCGCGGCCTTCCGGAACGATGGTGGAGAGTTCAGGATCCGCTCGGTCGGCCGGATCGTCACAGGACACTTCAGGAGCTGTTTCGAGATTGTTCGATGGAAGATAGGACAGGAGTTTGCGGATCTCGTCGAGACAATGGCGATCATCTCTGCAGCGAAAGTGAGAGACTCCGCTACGTGAAGAGTGTGTCAAGGCTCCGCCGAGTTGTTCCTGGGTCACCTCCTCGTGGGTGACGGTCTTGATCACGTTGGGCCCGGTCACGAACATGTAGGATGTGCCCTCTGCCATGAAGATGAAATCGGTCAGGGCTGGAGAATAGACCGCTCCTCCGGCACACGGTCCAAGAATAGCGCTCAGTTGTGGAATCACTCCAGATGCGAGGGTGTTGCGCAGAAAGATATCTGCGTAGCCACCGAGACTGGCGACCCCTTCCTGAATCCGAGCGCCCCCTGAATCATTGATGCCGATCATGGGTGTGCCCGCCTTGAGCGCCATCTCCATCACCTTGCAGATCTTGGCGGCATTTGTGGCCGAAAGACTGCCTCCCTCGACGGTGAAATCCTGGCTGTAGAGGAAAATCCTGCGACCGTCCACCTCTCCCCAACCAGTCACGACACCATCTCCGGCGATGCGTCTTTCTTCCATTCCAAAATCGGTGCAACGGTGAGTTACCAGTGCGTCAATTTCCTGGAAGGTGCCTTCATCGAGAAGTACCTCGATTCGTTCTCTGGCGGTCAGTTTTCCCGCGTCGTGTTGGCGCTGGAGGCGTGCTTCTCCTCCTCCGAGACGGGCCGCCTCCATGCGTTTACGTGCTTCGGTACGATTCTTTTCCTTCAAGAGTGGTGCTCCTCTTCCGAAGTATTCCCTGCTTCTTGTTCAGGATACTCGATGAGTTCGACCAGTATCCCGCCGCCCGAGGATGGATGGATGAAGTTGATCCGGGTTCCGTGACTGCCCGGGCGAGGTTCTGGATAGATCAACCGACAGCCGGATTCCTCGAGGTCGTCCATCATTTTCTGGAGGTTCTCGACGCGGTAGGCGATGTGGTGAAGTCCCTCACCGCGCTTCTCGATGAAACGCCCAATAGGAGAATCAGCACTGCTTGGCTCCAGCAACTCTGTCTTGGTTTCTCCGGTCTCCAGGAACTGAACCCGGACTTGCTGGCTCACGACTTCCTCACGTTCACCAACATGCAGGCCCAGCGCGTCTCGGTACAGTGCCAGTGCATTGGAGATCGATTTCACAGCGATACCGATGTGATCGAGATGGGGATGCGTCATGACGTATTTCCTCCTGAGGAAGGTTCCTGTCGGAGAATGGATTTGAGATCAGCGACGATCGTTTTCAGTGAAGTTCCGGGCGGATAGATGCACTGGAAGCCGGCTCCACGGAGCCGTTCGACATCTTGCTGAGGAATGATACCGCCGCCAAACAGCAACACATCCGATGCGCCTTGCTCGGCGAGTAACCGGGATACCTCGATGAAGTGAGTTTCATGCGCTCCCGACAAGCTGGAAAGCCCGATGGCTTCCACGTCCTCCTCGATGGCGGCTTTGACGATCTGGTCGGCAGTGGCGCGCAGGCCGGTGTAGATCACTTCCATCCCGGCATCTCGCAGGGCGCGAAGAACGAGGCGAATCCCACGGTCGTGGCCGTCGAGTCCAGGTTTGGCCAGCAGGATTCGAATCGGACCACTCCTAGCCATGGTGTTGAACCTCCCCGAAGACGGCAGCGAGTTTATCAGAGACCTCACCCAGGGTGCAGTGAGCCTCCAGTGCCTCGACCAGAACTCCGATGAGATTGTCCTCTTGACCGGCGGCTTGCTCGACACGGGCGAGTGCCGAATCGACTGCCTTTTCATCGCGCTGTGATCGGTACCTGACGAGTCGATCCTGTCGCGCCTTTTCGATGGCTGGATCGACGTGGAAGGGGGCTTCGGGGATCTCGCCCTGCTCCTCTGTACCGACGGCGCGATCCTCGCCGGAATCACAGGCCAGTTGAGACTCGTAGGCACTTTGTTCGATGGCACTGCGTATGAAACCATCTTCGATGGCCGAGAGCATCCCACCCCTCTGATCGATTTCCTCGATGATGGCAGTGGCTTCCGCTTCAATTCGATCGGTCAGTTCCTCGACGAAGGGTGAACCACCGAGAGGATCGGCAGTATCGGTGATCCCTGATTCCTTTGCGATGATCTGCTGGGTTCTGAGAGCCACGCGCGCTGCATCCTCGCTCGGCAGAGAGAGAGCCTCGTCCCAGCTGTTGGTATGCAGGGATTGGGTTCCTCCGAGGATGGCTGCTAGCGCCTGGATCGTAACCCTGACGATGTTGTTAGTTGGCTCCATCGCTTGAAGGGTCGATCCACCAGTCTGGGTGTGAAATCTCAAGTGGCATGCGTGGTCATCTTCGATTCCGAAGCGGTTACGGCAGATATTCGCCCACATCCGACGTGCGGCGCGAAACTTGGCGATCTCCTCCATGAATTGGTTGTGCGAGTTGAAGAAGAAGGAGAGCCGTTGGCCGACAGTGACAAGATCGAGTCCCCGTTCACGACATGCCTCCATGTACGTGATGCCATTGGCGAGCGTGAAAGCGACCTCCTGGACCGCTGTCGATCCAGCCTCTCGGATGTGATAGCCACTGATGCTGATGGGATAGAAGGAGGGGACTTTATCGATACGGTACTCGATGACATCGACGACCAGACGCATGGATGCCTGGAGAGGATATCGCTGTGTGCCCCGGGCGATGAATTCCTTGAGGATGTCGTTCTCAACCGTTCCCCTCAGTTGCGCAGGGTCGATTCCTCTTCGTTTTGCCAGTGCCAGAAGCAACGCCAGAAGCAGTGGGGCAGTCGAATTAATCGTCATCGAGATGCTGACGGAGTCGATGGGGATCTCAGCGAGGAGTTCATCGAAATCATCGACGGTGTTGATGGGAACTCCTACCCGACCCACCTCACCGAGCGCCTGGCGATCATCGGAGTCGAAGCCGATCTGGGTTGGAAGATCGAATGCAACGGAGAGTCCGGTTTGTCCCTGTTGAAGCAGGTATCGGAACCGCTCGTTGGTCTCGGCGGGGGAGGAGTAGCCGGCGTACTGGCGCATCGTCCAGAGTTTTCCCCGATACATGCTCGGGTGGATTCCTCGGGTGAAGGGAAACTCGCCGGGGCCAGGTTCAGCGGGATCATTGCAGTAGAGCGGATCGATGGGGATTCCGCTGGCGCTCTGGAAACCCTCGGCACGTTCCGGATGCGCGGCTACAAAAGGTTTCCAGCATTTTTCCTGCCAGCGTGACGGGCCGGTCCCATCATGGCTCAAGAGCTTGCCCTTCCTGCTCATTCCTCCTGACAAGGAATGGTACGGGTTCCAGATCCGGGGGAAGTGCTAGCAGATTCTCACATGGGTGATCTCTGCCGATCGAAGTTGTTCTTCCCCGGGGGAACCTGAAGTTCTCTCGACGATGAGAGCTCCCTCCGGAGAGATTCCCGTTGCTTCCCCCGTACCGGTCCGGTCCGCT